>JACCYI010000351.1 GCA_013696535.1 Solirubrobacterales bacterium | reverse complement strand
TCGAGGTAGGCGTGCGCGACGTCACGGAACGTGACGCACGCCTGCGCGGCGTGCTCTGCCGCGGCCGCGCGGGAAGCCAACTCGCTCTCGATCTCGCGCACGAGCCGATCCTTTGCGACGATCGCGGCGTGCTCGTCGAGGACCTCGGCCCGGGGGCGGCCCCGCCGGCGCCGGAACGCACCGGCCTTGTCGCGCTCGAGCCACGCCGGCCCGAGCCGGCGCTTCATCGTCGTCAGCGCGCCGTCGGGCTCACGATGGCGCCAGCCGGCCTCGTACACGAGAGGTCCGTCACGGGCCGTACCGACCACGAGCCACGAGCGCGGGAGGTCGTCTAAGAGCGAGCTGGACGACACGGTGAACCGACGCTATCGGACCGGAGTGGCGCTGGAGTAGCGCTAGCTGCGGAGTAGCGCTTGGAGTAGCGCTTGGCCCTCAAACGTGCCGCTTTTACGGGCTAATCCAAGCGAAGGACTTCCCGAATTGCGCGAATCAGCCCGCTATCTCCGGCCTGTCACGCCGGAGGTCGCGGGTTCGAGTCCCGTCGCTCCCGTCCCATTCAGAGGATTCAGCGGTGGCAGACCGGGCAGACTGCGGCCCATGCGCGTGCTCACGATCGAGGACGTCCTGGCGGTTCCGGTGACCGGCGGCTACTTCTCCGACGACCAGGCCGCGATCAAGGCTGGGGCACGACGGGACGGCCTCACCTACCCCGGCGTCCCCGCTACGCCCGGCTTCGAGTTCATCCGCGAACCGGCCACCGCCGTGTCGGTTCTACTTGTGCTGAGCGACGGATATGTCGCGCACGGCGATTGCGTGAGCGTGCAGTACAGCGGGGTCGGGGGACGGGCCGCGCGGTTACGAGCCGACGCGCTCGCCGGCGGGTTCTCCGAGCATGCCGCCCTGGTGCTTCGCGGCCGGACGGTGACGGCTTTCCGGCCGGCTACGGGCGTGATCGACGAGCTGGCCGCAAGCGTCGACGGGTTCGGAACGGCCGCGGGCTACGGGCTCTCGCAGGCGCTCCTCGATGCGACGGCCCACTGCGCCGGATGCACGATGGCCGACGTCGTCCAGGCTGAATGGGGCTTGGAAGGCCCGCTCGAGCGGGTCCCGGTGTTCGCACAGACCGGCGAGGAGCGCGTGTCCAACGTCGACAAGATGATCATGAAGCGGGTCGACTCCCTTCCGCATGGTCTTATCAACGAACCGTCGCTCGTCGGCGAGGACGGCACGGCCCTGAATGACTACGTGAGGTGGGTGCGCGAGCGTGTCGAGCGGCTGCGGACGTCGGACTCCTACGCACCGATCCTGCACTTCGACGTCTACGGCCTGCTCGGCACCGTCGCCGGCGGTGACCTGTCGCGCGTGGCGGAGATCCTGACCGCGTTGGAGCGGGCGGCCGCGCCGTTCGCGCTTCGGGTCGAGCACCCCGTCGACGCCGGCTCGCGCGACGGCCAGATCAGCGCCCTGGTGGCGCTGCGCGGACTCCTCGCCGAGCGTGCGTCGTCCGTCGAGATCGTCGCTGACGAGTGGGCCAACACCGTCGAGGACATCCGGGCCTTCAACCGGGCTCGGGCCGCTGACGTCATCCAGATCAAGGCACCTGACCTCGGCTCCGTCCACCACATCGTGGACGCGGTGATCGACTGCCGGCAGCACGGGGTCGTGGCACACCTCGGCGGCTCGTGCTGTGAGACCGACCGCTCGGCGCAGGTGTGCGTGCACGTCGCGCTGGGCGCTCATGCCGACCAGGTGCTCGCCAAGCCGGGTATGGGCGTGGACGAAGGACTGTCGATCGTCCGCAACGAAATGGAGCGGACCCTTCGCCTCAGCAGGGCGCTCTGCCGGCGCGCCGCCCGTCACCCACAGGAGACTCCATGATCGATTTCAGCAACCGCGTAGCGCTGGTGACCGGCGCGGCGGGCGGGATCGGCGCCGCCACCGCTCGCACCATCGTGGCCTGTGGCGGAAAGGTGGTGATCCATGACGTGCGCGCCGGTGGCCGCTTGGGCGAGCTGGCGCAGGAGCTGGGCGAGGATGGCCACGCAGTCGCCGCCGACGTTGCGGATCCGGTCGCAGCCGCCGGCCTGTGGGAGGCGGCGCTTCAGTGGCGTGGACGCATCGACGCGCTCATCAACAATGCCGGGATCTACGAGCCGGCCTCGATTCAGTTTCCGATCGAGCAGTGGACGGCCGCCTGGGAGCGCATGCTCGCGATCTGCCTGATCGGACCCGCGACGCTGTGCCGCGAGGCGGTCAAGACCTTCCGCGAGCAGAAGGGCGGCGGCGCGATCGTCAACCTGGCCAGCCGAGCGGCCTGGCGCGGCGAGGATCCCGACTATTGGCACTACGCGGCGGCGAAGGCCGGCATCGTCGCCATGACCAAGACGATCGCGCGCCAGTACGGGAGGGATGGCGTCACGGCCTACGCCGTGGCTCCCGGCTTCGTCAACACGCCTTTCAACGACGCGCTGGTGGAGCAGTACGGGCTCGACTTCTTCGCCGACGACACCAGCCTGGGCGAGGTTGCCGGACCGCAGGACCTCGCCAACGTCATCGCCTTCCTGGCTTCCGGGCTCGCGCGCCACGCCACCGGCACCACGATCGACGTCAACGGCGCAAGCTATGTCCGCTGAGCAGACCGCCTGGCCCGGGAGCGATGCGGCGCCGCCCAGGGCGCTCGAGGTTCGGCTCTTCGTCGACGCGGCCTGGCGCGAGGGCCGCGCCGGATGGTTGCCGGTCACCGATCCGGCCACCGGGCTCGAGGCCGGTCGCGTGGCGCTCGCCGACCCGGAAGACGTCCGGGGCGCCGTAGCGGCGGCGCAGGCCGCCTTCAACGGCTGGGCCGCCACTCCGGCTGCTGAGCGGGGCGCGGTCCTCAAGCGGGCCGCCCGGCTCATGACCGAGCGCAGCCCGAGGATCGCAGGCACGCTCAGCCTTGAAGGCGGCAAGACCACCGCGGAAGCGCTCGGCGAGGTCAGCCGAGCAGCGGAGACGCTCGCCTGGAACGGGGAAGAGGCGGGGCGGATCGAGGGCCGCGTCATCTCCGGCAAGGCGCCGGCCAGCCAGCGGCTCGCGGTGCCGGCTCCGGTCGGGGTCGTCGCCGCCTTCACCGCCTGGAACTTCCCGGCGGTCCTCACCACCCGCAAGCTCGGGGCGGCGCTCGCCTCCGGCTGCACCGCCGTCCTGAAGGCGTCCGAGACGACGCCCGGTACCGCGGCCGAAGTGGTGCGCGCGTTGACTGACGCGGGTGCTCCGCGCGGGGTCGTGAACCTCATCTTCGGCGACCCAGCCGCTATCTCTGAGCAGCTCATCGGTTCGTGGGAGGTCCGAGCGGTCACCTTCACCGGCTCGACGGCGGTCGGGCGCATCGTCGCCGGCCACGCCGCCAAGGGTCCCAAGCGGACGGTGCTCGAGCTTGGGGGCCACGCGCCGGTCATCGTGGACGCCGACGGCGACGTCGAGCTCGCGATCTCGGCCACGCTGCCGGCGAAATTCGGCTCCGCCGGCCAGTCCTGCGTGGCACCGAGTCGGTACTTCATCCACGAGAGCCGGTTC
>JACCYI010000226.1 GCA_013696535.1 Solirubrobacterales bacterium | reverse complement strand
GCGCCCAGGTCCAGGGTGAAGCGCGTCGCGGTCTCGAACGTGCGGATGCCGCGCTCGCACAGCATTACGCGCTCGTTGCCCTCCTTGAGTATGTAGTCGGCGGCCTGCAGCAGCTCGTCGAGCGAAGAGGAGAGCCCGCGCTTGAGCAGCACCGGCTTGCCGAGCTTGCCGGCCACCTCGAGGAGAGCGTAGTTCTGCATGTTGCGCGCGCCGATCTGGATCACGTCGGCGTACTCCGCGATGGCGTCGGCGTGCGTCGTGTCCAGGAACTCCGTGACGACGGGCAGGCCGGTCTCGGCACGGGCCTCGGCGAGGAGCTCGAGGCCGGGGACACCCAGACCCTTGAAGGCGAACGGCGACGTCCGCGGCTTGAACGCGCCGCCGCGGAGCATGGAGGCGCCGGCGTCACGCACCGCCCGGGCGACCCGCAGCGTCTGCTCGGAGCTCTCGACGGTGCACGGCCCGGCGATCAGCGTGAAGGTCTCGTTCCCACCGACCACGTGGCCCTCGACCTCGAACCGCGTGGGCTCATGGTGCGCGAGCTCGGAGGAAGCCAGCTTGTACGGGCGCGAGATCGGCACGACGCGATCGACGCCCGCCATGCCCTCGAGCCCCAGCTCACCGACCCGCTCCGGATCGCCGATCGCTCCGATCGCCGTGGTCAGCTCGCCCGGCATGACGAGCACGTGGACCCCGGTCGCGGCCAGCTTCTCGCGCACCGCAGCCACCTGCGCCTCGGAGGCCTGCGGTGTCATGACGATCATCACAAGCCCAGCTCCCGCACGCCGAGTTCGTCCGCTCCCAGGTGGTGCGCGAGCTCGTGGCGCACCGTTCGCGTGACCTGGGCGCGCAACTCGTCGGGGTCATGACCGAAGTCACGCACCAGCGTGTCGCGGAAGACCATGATCCGATCGGGATAGTTGTCGCGGGCCACGCCATCGCCCTGATAGAGCCCGTAGGCGCCGTGCCGGCGCCCCTTGTCGGATACGACGACCGCCACATGCGAGAGCGCGTTGCGCAAGAGGTCGGGCAGATCGTCGAGCGCCTCGCGGACCAGCTCGTCGAAGTCCTGCGGATCGCGCGGGTCGAGGGCCGCGAACTCGTGCTCGTCGGGCTCGGCGGCGAGATTCTCGCGCGCCAGGCGCTCAGAGCGCACGACCAGGCGCTCGAACTCCTCCTCGTCGGCAGGCTCCGAGTAGCTGCCGAGACGCGTGGTGATCAACGCGATGCCGATCCCCAGAGCGCTCAGCGCCCCTGCGGCCGCCAGCACGCCTTGAAAGAACCGCAGCGGATAGGTGGTAGCGAAGCCCTGGAGGAGCGTGATGATCAGCACGGCGACGCAGAGCGCCACCGTTGCCGCGAGCGCGATTCGCCTGACGGGGGACTCGGCCATGCGTCCATCGTACGCGGGCCCGACCGTTTGTCCGATGCGCATGTCGGGCACCCACGAATGACATGGGCATCGGAACCTCTCTCCTCCTGATCGCCGTCGGCGCGATTCTCAAGTTCGCCGTCAAAGCGGACATCTCTGGACTCGAGATCTCGACCATTGGAGTCATCCTCATGGTCGTGGGCGTACTCGGCCTGCTCATCTCGCTGTTCTTCCTGACGCAGCAGCGGGACCGCGCGGCTGTGAGTACCACGCGTGATGTGCCGCCGCGCGATCGCGAGATCTACTAGCTCACGTCTCGGACAGAGACGGATCCGGCGCTTGAGGCGCCGAAAGCTGGCGCCACTCGCCGATCTTGCCCCCACGGATGATGAACGCGACGCGGGCGAGATTCCCTGGCCCGTCGCAGGTCTGGCCAGGCCGCTCGGTCAGTTTGAAGGTCCCCACCACGTAGCGCCCAGCCTGCTCGACGCCTTGCAGCTCCGCGCCGCATGGGAGGCCGGCGTTGAAGATCCGTATCTGTGCGCGCGTGGTGAGTTTGAACGCCGAACCCTGAGCGATGACCGACGGCAAGGCGAAGTATCCGATCGCACGGTCGACGTCCGAGCGCCGCAGCGCGTCGGACCAGCCCTCGATCACCGGACGCGCGCGCTCGGCATCTCCCCGGGGCGCTGGAGCCGCCGCAGGGCCGGCGCGGCGCTCGGGAGGCGACGCGGCGGGCTGCCCCTGCGAGTTACCGCAGCCAGCGAGGACGATCGTTCCGACGAGCATGAGGGCGAGACGAGCCACTAAAGGCACTCTACGTCCAGCGTCACGCCGCGGATGCCCGCGGCCGGGTCTGACCGGAGCTAGAGGCCGGCGGGGTGACGCACGGCGTAGCCGTTCGTCGGACGCTGATTGGTCTGCCAGCGCGAGCCGGCGTTGCTGCGACCGCTCGTGTCGAAGCGCAGGCCGGCCACGACCATGTACGAATGCCCCGCGTTGGCGTAGACCGTCACCCACTGCCCCGGCCCCGCCTCGCCCCACTGCGCAAATCCGGAGGAGTTCAGCGCGGCCTTCAACATCCCAGCACCTTGAAAGGCGTAGGACATGGAACCAGAGCAGTCATAGCCCGAGTCGATCCGATTGGCGTGACCGCCCCCGTACCGGTATGGCTTGTCGTGGATCTCGTTACCGGCGGCGATGATCTGCTTGACCGCCTCGGGAGCGGAGGCGGGTGCGACGGCCGAGCCGTCGGCGGCCAAGGTGGCCTTCTCCGTGGGTGTGACGAGAAGGGCAGGCGCCGGGGCCGGTGATTGCCCGGCCTCGGTCTGCTCGACTTCGAGGCGCAGCAGCGCGGCTTCGGCGGGGGGCATCCGACCGTCGATCCGGATGCTGGCAGCGTTGGCGCCGGCGTTCGAGACACGTGCGCGGCCTTCCCACGCCCGAACCTTCGTGCGCGTCGCGGGACCGAAGCGGCCGTCGACCGTCGTCGGGATGCCCGTGCGAGTCAGGAAGTCCTGCATGACCCGTACGTCTCGCCCTCTGACCCCTTGAGCGAGGGTCCTGGCGCCGAGTTGCCGGTTGGCCGCCTCGGCGGGAGCCACGGACGGAACCATCACGGCGGCGCACAAGGCCACAAGAGCTACGGCGAGCGATCGACGACGCGACAACGACAACCCCTTCTTCCAGTCGCCTACGGGGTTAGCTGTCGGGCTCGCGTGGAAAGAGATCACGCTACGTCGCGGGTCCACCCCACGACGATTCGCCCCCGGGCCGCACATTCCTCGGCCCACTGGGTCCCCCGATCCCGGACGGCGGAGCGCCCGAGACTCGGCTGTTTGTCATAACGAAGTGCGGGACCTTAGCGGAGCTTTAGGCGGGCGGCGTGCGGGGTCGCTCCGAGGTCTCCTTGCTAACAACGCGGGCCGCGTACGATGCGTCGCCGATGACTCATCCCTTCAGCGCCGACGATGTCAATCTCGCGCCCGACGAAGTACAGCGGCGCATCACCCACGTCGACGTGCAGCTCGTCGACGTCCGGGAACCGTACGAGCACGAAGCAGGCCACATCGAGGGATCGCGCCCCCTTGAACTCGAACGCCTCGCGTCGAAAGCCGAGACGCTCGATCGCGACCGGCCCGTGATCTTCTACTGCCGCCTGGGCGCGCGATCCGGGATGGCAGCCCACGCCTTCAGGAGCGCGGGCTTCGAGGCGCACTCCATGGTCGGCGGTCTGGAGCGCTGGCACGCCGAGGGACGCCCCATCGTCCCCGAGGGCGGCCACGTTGCGGATCATTGATGCGATCAAGCGGGGCGCTGGGGTTGCCTTCCTGCTCTGGCTCCCTCTTCCCGCGGCAGCCGGAGCGACACCCCGGCTCGACGAGGTATCGCCTTCCCGCCCGACTACTCGACAAGCGGGCTGCTGTACGTCTACGTGACGGCGCGCGACGGTGACGTCGAGGTCCGCGAGTACCGACGGTCGCGACGGGACCCGAACGTGGCCCGCTCCTCGAGCCGCCGCGTCGTCATCACGCAATCCCACAAGCAGGCCGCCAACCACAACGGGGGCCAGCTGCAATTCGACGCCGCAGGCCGGCTCTGGATCGGAATCGGCGACGGCGGGGACGCCAACGACTCCACGTCGCCGCCGCCCGGCAACGGCCAGCGCCTCTCGACGCTTTTCGGCAAGCTGCTGCGCATCGATCCGCGCAAGGTCGGAACGCGTGCCTACACGGTTCCGAAGGACAATCCATTCGTCGGGCGCGACCAGGTTCGGCCCGAGATCTGGGCACGCGGGTTACGCAACCCCTTCCGCTTCTCCTTTGACCGCCGGACGGGCGATCTTTGGATCGGAGACGTCGGTCAGGGGGCTCGTGAGGAAGTGGACTTCGCTCCGGCCGCCGACGGCCTGGCCGCGGCGCGAACTACGGCTGGGTGTGCTTCGAAGGCCAGATCCGGACGCCCGGCGTCGCGGCCTGCGAGGTCCCAGGGCCAGTCGCACCCCTGATCGATCGCGACCATGAGCGCGACGGTGTCTGCTCGATCACGGGCGGCGTTGTGGTGCGCGACCCTGGCCTCAAGACCCTCCAGGGCCGCTACCTCCACGGTGACCTGTGCGCGGCGGGCATCCGCCCTGGAGGCGGGCAAAGCGGGCGAGGCGACGTCAGACCGGCCGACCGGTCTGACGGTCGAGCAGCTCGTGTCGTTCGGCGAAGATGCCTGCGGACGGGTGTACACCGTCTCGATCCAAGGTTCGGTCTCGCGCCTCCGCGACGGCGAGCGGACCCGGTGCAAGCTCCCCGAGGCACCGGTCAAGCGTCAGCGCCGCTGATCTCGAGTCGGCGCCATCCCGGCGACGGGGTTCTCCGTACGCACTGAGACTCTCGCTTGAAGCGCTTAGACCTCAGGAGGACCCGCACACGATGTCAGACAACGGCCACACCTCTCTTACAGACGACGGACGAATCGGCGTTGCGGTCGTCGGCCTCGGCGGCGCCGTAGCCACCACCGCGGCCGCCGGGATGGAGCTGCTCCGCCTCGGGCTCGCCGGCCACGAAGGGCTGCCGCTTGCCGGCACGGATGGGCTCGCGCCGTACGACCGGCTCGTGTTCGCAGGCTGGGACGTGTCTCCTGACGACCTTGCCCAAGCGGCCGTCGGACACGGCGTCCTCGACCATTCCCAGCTTGCGGCGGTCGCTCCGAGCCTCAGCCGGATCCGGCCATGGCCGGCCATCGCCGACGCCGAGTTCTGCCGCAACATCGACGGTGTCCACCGCATGCAGGAGGCCGGGCACCGTGCGCGCGTGGAGGCTGTCGCCGACGATCTCAGTCGTTTCCGGGAGGACGAGGAGTTGGAGCAGGTCATCGTCATCAATCTCGCGTCGGTGGAGCGCACGATCCCCTCCGACGAGCCGGTGCTCGCCTCCCTCGAGGCCTTCGAGACCGGGCTTGACGCGGACGACCCGGTCATCGGGCCGGCGCTGCTCTACGCCTACGCCGCCCTGCGGGAAGGCTGCCCGTACGGCAACTTCACTCCGAGCGTCGCCGCCGACTGCCCGGCGTTGGCCGAGCTTGCCGAGGAGATGGGCGTGCCCGTGGCCGGCAAGGACGGCAAGACCGGGCAGACCATGATGAAGACGGTCATCGCCCCGGGTCTCAGGTCGCGGGCGCTGAAGGTCGACGGCTGGTACTCGGGCAACCTGCTCGGCAACCGCGACGGGCTCGCGCTCGACGATCCCGACTCGCTTGCCTCCAAGCTGTCGACGAAGGCCGCGGCGCTCGACTCCATCCTCGGCTACCACGTCGAAGATCACGTGGTCACCATCACCTACTACAAGCCGCGCGGCGATGCCAAGGAGGCGTGGGACACCATCGACCTCGTCGGCTTCCTCGGGCAGACCATGCAGCTCAAGGTCAACTTCCTGTGCCGCGACTCGATCCTGGCGGCTCCGCTGGTGATCGAGATGGCTCGCGTGCTCGATCTCGCGGCGCGAACGGGCGAGTGTGGGCCGCAGGAGCAGCTCGGAGCGTTCTTCAAGGCCCCGGTGACCGCCGACGGCGAGATCCCCGAGCATGCCCTGCACCGCCAGCAGGAGGCGCTTCACGCCTGGCTGATGGCCGCCAACGCCACGGCCGTCGGCGCGTGAGCCAAGACGGGTCGTCGCCGGGCCTGGCGATCGCTTCCGCAGCCCCGGCCTCGGCGCCGGGACTGCGGGAGCTCGCCGGGCTGCTGGGCGAGATCGGCGACCTCAAGCGCGTGCACGCCGCCCACTTGGAGGACTCGGTCGCGGGTGGGCGCTTCGCCTCGGCATGGGCAGCTCTCGTCGGTGGTGCGGACGTTCGTGAGGTGGCCCTGCGGGAGACCGCGGCGGCCGTGACGGGAGCCCGGCTGGGCGCCATCGACGCGCGGGTGCTCGC
>JACCYI010000224.1 GCA_013696535.1 Solirubrobacterales bacterium | reverse complement strand
GGTCTATGACGGGGGGCACGTCGGCTTGGATCAGGTCTCTTTCGCGGTCAATCCCGGCGAGTTCGTCTTCCTCGTGGGATCCACGGGCTCGGGCAAGTCGACGATCATGCGCCTACTGATCAAGGAGCTCGAATACGAAGGGGGCAGCATCCGCGTCGCGGGTCGAGACCTGCGGGAGATCTCACGCTCGCGGGTGCCCTTCTACCGGCGCAACATCGGCGTCGTCTTCCAGGACTTCAAGCTGCTTCCCAACCGAACGGTGCACGACAACGTGGCCTACGCGCTCCAGGTCACGGGCGGGACCCGCCGCGACATCCGCGCCAAGGTGCCCGACACCCTGCGCCTGACCGGCCTGTCGACCAAGCTTCACAACTTCCCCGACCAGCTCTCGGGCGGCGAGCAGCAGCGGGTCTCGGTGGCGCGGGCGTTCGTGAACCATCCGCCCCTCCTGCTGGCCGACGAGCCGACGGGCAACCTGGATCCCGAGACCTCGATCGGGATCATGCAACTGCTCTACCGGATCAACCGCGCCGGCACGACTGTGATCGTCGCCACCCACGACAACGTGATGGTCGACAAGATGCGTCGCAGGGTCATCGAGCTGCGCGAGGGCCGCGTCGTGCGCGACGAGCGTGCCGGCCGGTACCGGCTCGACGAATCCACCCGCGAGTTCGCGGCGCGCCTGCGATCTGATCCACCCTCTGACCCCCTCACCTGGTGAGGCTCGGCTTCTTCATCCGCGAGGCCCTGCGTGCCTTGAGGCGCAACGGCGCCCCGTCGTTCGCCGCCATGGCGACCGTCGTGGTCACGGTGCTGGTGCTCGGCGTCTTCATCCCGGTGGTCCAGGCCACCACGGGCGCCGCCAACGTGGTCCGCGGCAAGGTCATCGCCGATGTCTATTTGAAGTCGGGCGTCACCAGGCCCGACGTCGAACGCGTACGACGGCTCATCGAGTCGACCCCCGCCGTCGGAAAGGTCGTCTACGTCTCCAAGGAGCAGGCCTACGCGGAGGAGAAGAAGCGCAACCCCGAGGCGTATGACCTCCTCGGGTCAAACCCGCTGCCCGACACCTTCCGCGTGACTCCCACCCGGCCTGACGACATCACCAGCGTTCGCAACGCACTGGCCCCCCTGGGGCCGTCGGGTGAGCGCACGGTGGCCGACCCCGCCATGGACGAGGTCCGCAACCGGGAGGAGGACACGAACAAGATCCTCTCTGCTACGCGGGTGGTCAAACTCACCATCGCCGGCCTGGCGGTCCTGCTCGTCATCGCGTCCGTGCTGCTGATCGCCAACACGATCCGGCTCTCGCTCTACGCCCGGCGGCGTGACGTCGAGGTCATGAAGCTGGTGGGAGCCACGGACTGGTTCATCCGCTGGCCGTTCGTCATCGAGGGCGTCCTCGTCGGGGCGATCGGCGGCATCGTCGCCGTGGCGGTCCTCACCGTCATGAAGGTCGCCTTGGTGGATCCACTCGCGGCCGACTTCGCCCTGATCGCCGCTCCTGAGACGATGAACTACGGGTTGCTGGTGGTGGTCCTGCTGCTCGCCGCGGTCGGCGTTTCGGCCCTGGGCTCCGGGCTCTCGCTCCGGCGCTTCCTGCGCGTCTAGCAGGCGCCCCGCTGCGAGGGTGCGAAGGTCAACTGCGGCTGGGTGAGGGCTTGTCTGTCTACTGGTTGCTGATTGGTCGGCTTCCGGACCGGCCAACGTGCATCTCGGCTGGCCTTCATCGTCGAGATCCCCGTTCATCCTGGCAGGACAACGTGCATCTCGACCCGCGCCGCAGGCCGAGATGCACGTTGACCTCCCCGACAACGCGACCGCCCCCCGGTCGCCCTCGACCGCACTTCTCCCTACCCAGCCGGGGTCGACGTCGGGGGGCGGGATGACGGCACCTGCTGGCAGCCGCCAGGCGCCAGGCTTAGCTCAGACAAAGCCGCCGGGCTACCGTAGATCGCCATGAGGTCCCGTCGCGCGCTATTCGCCCTGGCGCTCTTGTGCCCGCTCCTGCTCGTGGCGGGGATCTATCTCGGCGGCCATCCACAGCTCTTGCCCGGCGCGGCGCGCGACACGCTCGTGGCCGACTCCGACGCGCAGCTCTACGAAGAAGCGCTCGACCTGATCGCCAAGGACTACTACCGGCCCGTCGACCGACGCGCGCTGGTCAACCGGTCGCTGACCTCTGCCGTGGAGTCTCTGCGCGACGACTTCTCGAACTACTTCACGCCGACGGACTACACGGACTTTCAGCAGACGACGAACGGCGAGTTCGTCGGTGTGGGAATCAGCGTCGAGGCGGCCGACAAGCTCAAGCGGGGGCTTCGCGTTCTGAAGGTCTATGACGGCTCGCCGGCCAAGCGCGCGGGACTGCGCTCGGGAGACCTGGTCACGAAGGTGGACGGGCGAGCGACGGCGGGACAGAGCACGGACGCGGTCACGACGCAGATCAAGGGTCCCGTCGGCACGTCGGTCTCACTCACCTTCGGCTCGGGCGAGCGCCGGCTGACCGAGCAGGTCAAGCGCGAGCGCGTCAGCCTGCCGATCGTGCAAAGTCGTATGGAGCGTAAGGACGGGCGCAAGGTCGGGTACGTCTCGCTCGCGTCCTTCACCTCCGGGGCGCACGGCAGGGTGGGGGCCGAGGTGCGCAAGCTGGTCAAGCAGGGAGCGCAGGGGATGGTGCTCGACCTGCGCAACAACGGCGGCGGCCTGCTAGACGAGGCCGTGCTGATCTCCTCCATCTTCATCGGGGAGGGAACCATCGTGAGCACAAAGGGCCGTTCCAAGCCCAAGCGGGTCTACACCGCCACGGGCGGTGCCATCGATTCCGACGTCCCCGTGGTCGTCCTGGTCAACGGCAACTCTGCGTCGGCTTCCGAGATCGTCACGGGGGCGCTGCAGGATCGCAAGCGCGCGACCGTGGTCGGGACCAAGACCTTCGGCAAGGGCGTGTTCCAGGAGGTCAAGCAGCTCTCCAACGGCGGCGCGCTCGACATCACGGTGGGCGAGTACTTCCTCCCCGGAGGCCGCAACCTGGGAGGTGGCGGAGTCCGGCGCGGCGCGGGAGTCAAGCCGGACGTCGCGGCGTCCGACAACCCTCGCACCCGGCGTGACGAGGCGCTCGACCGCGCGCTCGACGTGGTCGGATCGACGGCGGCGACCTGAGCCCTCGCAAGGGGCCTGCTCGCCCGCCGGCTGCCCTTCCACACGCGGACGCGGTGGTCGCCGTGCTCGAGAAGCGCGGACGCTTCATGGCGGCCACGCCGTTCTTCGAGCGTGGACGCCGGCTCAGCGTGGACCGCGACAAGCGTGGATCCGCAGGTCCGGGGGATCTCGTGCTGGTGGCCCCGCTCGGCTCGCGGGCGAGCCATGGGCGCATCCAGCGGCGGCTCGGGCGCCCTGACGTCGCGCGTGATGTCCTCGAGGCCCTGCTGCTCGACCGCGGCCTGCGCCGGCGCTTTGATCCGGCGGTGGAGCGTGCCGCACGGGAAGCCGCACGCACACCGCCGCTCGGCGACACGGTGACCCGACGCGACTTCCGAGACCTGCCGACCTTCACGATCGATCCCCCGACCGCGCGGGACTTCGACGACGCCGTCTCGGCCGAGCGGGCGCCGAGCGGCCGGACGCGGATCTGGGTCCACATCGCCGACGTTGCCGCCCACGTGCGGCCGGGATCGCCCGTGGACCGCGAAGCCTACCGCCGGGCCACGAGCGTCTACGTGCCGGGGGCCGTCGAGCCCATGCTGCCCGAGGCGCTCTCCAACGGGGCCTGCTCGCTGGTTCCCGGCGAAGACCGTCCGGCGGTGACCGTCGAACTCGAGTTCGACGGCGCCGACGTGGTGCGAACCGCCTTCCACCGTTCGATCATCCGCTCCGACGAGCGGCTCGACTACCCGCGTGTAGACCGGATCTTCGCGGGCAACGAGCCGGCGCGGGCGCCCTGGGGCGAGCCTCTGGCAGCGGCGAGGGCGGTCGCGACCTCCCTCGAAGCGGCGAGGGCGGCCCGCGGCGCGCTGGCGGTCGAGTCCGCCGAACCGGAATTTCGGTTCTCGCGCGAAGGTCACGTGACCGAGCTGAGGCGCTCGGTGCAGACGGAGTCACACCGGCTCATCGAGCACCTGATGATCGCCGCCAACGAGGCCGTGGCGGCCC
>JACCYI010000336.1 GCA_013696535.1 Solirubrobacterales bacterium | reverse complement strand
CCCCGACCTCGGCCGCGGCGGCTTCACGGACGTCAAGGAGGCGCTCGTGCGCCTGGAAGCCGCCGGCATCGGCTTCGACAAGCAGACCAAGGCGCCCGGCCAGCTCTACGACTTCGACGAGCTGCGCAAGCGCACCCCAACCCCGAAGGCGTCAACACCCTCCAGTTCAACTAGCGAATTGGGCTCCAGGCGCCCGGTCGACCGCCGGGCGCCGGCTTCCGCCGTCCCGTGCCTCGAAGGAACTTCGCAAGCCGTCCATCGGCCCCGATGGAGCTCATCATCGTCCTCGCGATCGCGATCATCCTTGGACCCCAGCGCCTGCCCGATGCCGCCCGCTCGCTCGGCTCGAGCGTTCGCAACTTCAAGGGCGCCCTCAGCGCGGACAGTGCGGGTGACCTGCCCGAGCGCACCGTCGACGAGCTGACTCAGATCGACACGCCTGCTACGCCGCTCGCCTCCGTCACGGCGGAGAAGGCGGCAACCGCCGGGCGACGCGAAGCACCAAGACGACGAGCGCGACGGCGGCGAGCGCTAGGGCGGCGCTCACGCCGGCCGTGACCGGTAGCGCGCTCACGAGCGCCTCGCGAGCCGCCTGAAGGAGGTCTATCGCGGCCGCCGGATTCGAAAGGCGCTCAGCCGCGCCTGCTGCACCCCCGATGCTGTCCCGCGCGCTCGTCAGGGTGTCGGCGGGCATGGCCTGCGGGAGCGTGGCTCGCGACGTCGGCGCGGTAGATGGCGAGTAGGTGTGGTAGACGACGCCGTCCTGGAGGGCGAAGACGCTGATGCCCTGCCCGTCGAAGTCCACTGCATGGGCGGCAGAGTCGTCACGGTGGTCCCAATTGGTGTGCATGTTGTGTTCGTCCGGCTGCGACCTCTTCCTCGGTCCACGCGATGTCGAAGTTGAAGTCGCTGCCTTCCCAGGAGACGAAGGGGACCGTCCAGCCCATTCGCCGGTTGAACGTCGTGATCTCAGGGATGTGCGGGAGACGCGGACCATCGCTACCGCCGAGCTCGACGCTGTCATCCGGGCGATCCCGATCGGATCGTGCACCGTGAGCCTAAGCCGGCGCGGCGCGGGCGACCCGGGCCGTCACCGCCCGTGCCGCCCGACGTCCTCGGGCCGGTCCTCCGCATCCTCGTACTCGCCGCCGCAATGACCGGTGTCCGGCAGTCAGAGCTTCTAGGGCTGCGGTGGGAGCACGTCGACTGGTCCGCGCAGCGCATCCGCGTCCGTAACACCTGGGTGCGCGGCGAGCACTCCGACGAGGGCAAGTCCGATCTTTCCACCCGCCGGTCGATCCCGATGGCCGACCGCCTCGCCGGCGCACTCGACCTCTGGTCTAAGCAGACCGCCTACGCCACCAGCGGCGACCTCGTATTCGCGCACCCCCACTCGGGACGGCCGCTTGACCGCACGAAGGTGACCCGGCGCTTCCAGCAGGCGTGCCGCGACGCCGGCGTCGAGCCGATCCGCTTCCATGACCTGCGCCACACCTTCGCGACGCGGCTCGCAGCCTCCGGGACGCCGCGCGGACGATTCAGGAGTTCCTCGGGCACAGCGATTCGAAGACGACGCAGATCTACGCCCACTACGCCCGTCGCAGCAGGAAGTGGCGATCGTCAACTCGGCCTTCGCGCCCGAGCCGGAGTCAATGGTCCAATCTGAGATCAACTCAGCACCACCCGATGACACCAGAACCGCCAGCTAGAGCCAGATCGATCTAAGCGCATACCGGGCGCTCGGGCTGGGGGCCGGGCTGTCGCAGGTTTGAATCCCGTCTCCCCGATGCGCGAAAGCCCTGGTTCTGCCGGGGTTCTCGTCTTCCCGGGGCCACCCGCGGGCCCCGGCGGTGGCCAATTCGGGGGCCAAATTGCCCCGGGGGTTGTTTCGGACACCGACCCCGACCTGCACTTCCTGACCGTCGAGGAGCTCGAGGCGGTCCTGCGCGCCATTCTCGACCAGATCGTCGTCCGCGAACCCAAGCCCCACCGCGCCGGCCGCGCCGGCCCCTCACCCCCACCACCCCCAGACGTCCTCGGCCCGGTCCTGCGCGTCCTGGTCCTCACCGCGGCGATGACCGGCCTGCGCCAAGGTGAGCTGCTCGCGCTGCGCTGGCGCGACGTCGACTGGCCCATCCAACGCGTCCGAGTCCGGCAGACCTGGAGGTGCACCGAGTTCTCCGGGCGAGGCAAGTCCGACCTCTCCACCCGCCGCTCGGTGCCGCTGGC
>JACCYI010000328.1 GCA_013696535.1 Solirubrobacterales bacterium | reverse complement strand
GCACGGCGCGGCCGGTCGTATGCGCCGGGCCGCCGCCGCCGGCCTGATGGGCGCCGGAATCGGCGGCCTGCTCGTGATCGACACCACGATCGGCTGGGGGACCCCGGGGTCGCTGGCGGCGATCACGTTGATTCCTTCGACCATCGGCGGCTTCTGGGGTGGAGTACACCTGTGGCGCTTCCACGAAAAACTGCCGCTGGCATTGACGGGCGTGCCCGTCGAGGAGGGGGACCGGCTGAGGTTCCGAGGCCCCGCGATGGAGACGTTCACCGGAGCTCTTGCGCGGCTGGTCGGAGTCACGGCGGTGCTCTCGGCGGCAGTGCTGGTGGCGGTGCCGCACGTGTCGGACCTGTCGCCCTCGGACAGCAGCGCCGGGATGTACCCGATCGCTACGGTGGCGCCCCTGGGACTTACCCAACACAGCCTCTCGGGGCCGTTTGCCATGACCCCGCCCCCCGCGCCCGCACCGTCGCCCGCGCCGTTCCACGAGGCGGCCGGCGACAACCAGGCTGGAGACATGGCGTTGCTGCTCGGGTTCGGGCTCGTGGCTCTGGCGACGCTGCTGATCGGCCTGCTGCAATCGCTCGGCCGTCCGTCGCCGGCGGTGTTGAGCCTCGTCTGCGGACTCGCAGCGGAGATCGGCGTTCAGATCTGGGGTGTCTCGCCGGTGCCGGGCGTCGGGCTCGTGGTCGGAGCGCTGGTCGCGGTGATCGTGGCGCTGCCACCGGCGATCAGCCTGTTCCTGCGTCCGGGACGTGCCCTGGCGACGACGATGTGGATCCAGTGATGGGCCGTTCGCGCCGCGCGTCACTGGCTGCCATCGCCGTGCTCGGGACCTTCACGGCGACGGTGGATGCCAGCTTGCCATCTCGCGCCGCCGTGTCTGGCCAGCGGGCGAACGCAGATCCCGGCGTGGTGCTCGACCACGGCACCAAGGTCTTCACCGGGAGTGGCCGCACATCGCTCGGACTGATCCGCCTGCGGCGTAAGGCGACGCTGACCTGGCGGCACTCGAGCGGGGGGCGCCTGCAGATCACGACCGGCAAGACGCGGCCCTTCCTGCTGCTCAGCACCACCCAGGCGCAGGGCTCGATCGCCTTGCGCCGGGGGACCTACAGAGCCGTGCGGGTGATAACGAGCGGCGGTTGGCGCATTCAACTTCGGACTTCGAAATGACTTCTTCCACCAACGGCGTGACCCCGGCAGGGGTAGGAGACGATTGATATGAGGACGCTCACGCGAAGGACCATCGGCTGGCTGACGCTGACGCTGGCGCTGGCGCTGACGCTGTTCGCAGCATTGGCCAGTGCCGGGTCGGAGCCACACGCCGGGCTGCGCGTGGACATGCGAGTGCTGCTGTTGTCCGCTGACGGCGGTGAGCCCGACTACCAGTCCTGGAAAGCGGAGCTCCGACGCGAGGGCGTGCCCTTCGACACGATCGTCGGGACGAGCGCGAGCGATCCGGATATCACAGCGTCGACGCTGGCGGACGGCGATCACGCGAAGTACGAGGGTGTCATCGTGGCCTCCGCGGACGGGACCTTGTCGGGAGGGCGTCCGATCTCCTTTGCGAGTGGCTCCGGCGTGGCGGCGTTCAGCGAGGACGAATGGGCGACGTTGAAGAACTTCGAACGTAAGTTCGCCGTCCGTCACCTGATTGCCAACGCCTATCCGGGCCCTACGGTGGGCTTGACCTTCTCGTCGGGCGCCGGTCCGCTGGATGGCAAGACCTTCACGCTCAACGCAGCCGGCCTGCAGGCGTTCCCCTACCTGAAGGGGCCAGTGAGCTTTGACACCGGCACGTTCGCATCGTTCGCGAAACCGTGTCCGACGGCCGACGAGAACTGCTCGGCCGCGAGCTTCACGCCGCTGCTGCAGGACTCCTCGGGCGCGACGCTGCTCGGCACCGACACCACGAAAGACGGCCGCGAGGAGATGGTCGCGACGTTCAACGGCAATCCGAACCAGCTGCACACGGGCCTGCTGCGGCACGGGATGCTGAGCTGGGTGACGCGAGGGATCTACCTCGGTCGTGATCGCGCCTACCTGTCGGTCAACGTCGATGACGTCCTTCTCCCTGACGACAAGTGGGATCCGGTGAGCAACACGACGCCGGAAGACACAGCGCCCGGTCAGCAGGACCTGCGCATGACCGCAGCCGACGTGACCCGACTGGTGAACTGGCAGAACGCCAACGGCTTCAGGCTCGACATGCTCTTCAACGGTGGCGGCAGCGTCGACGCCGGTGCGAGCGATCCGCTCACGTCGGCGTTCCTGAAGAAGAAACAACAGTTCCGCTGGGTCAACCACACCTTCGGTCACCCGAACATCGACGGTCCGCCGACGCTGACCCTAGCCGAGATCGTGGCGACGATCCGCGACAACCAGCAATGGGCGACCAGGAACAAGCTGCCGAACTTCGACCGCAGCGAGCTCGTCACCGGCGAGCACTCCGGCATCGGTACGACGAACCCCTACAAGGCGCCGAACCCGAACATGGCCCTGGCCCTGTCGGACACGGGGATCCTCTCGCTGGGCTCGGACAACTCACGTGAAGACGGGCAGCGGGCGATCGGCACGGCTTTGACCTTCCCGCGTTATCCGATGAACGTCTTCTACAACGTCGCGACCTTCGCCGACCAACTGGACGAGTACAACTGGTTGTATCTCGCGCAGGGTTCCCCCGGCGGCAACTGCACGAACACGGCGACCACGACGTGCTTCACGACCCCGACGACCAAGGAGCAGTTCGTCGATCGCGAGGCGAGCGGGATCATCCGTCACATGCTGGGCAACGATCCGCGTCCGCACTACGCGCACCAGTCCAACCTCATCAGCGATCCCACCAACACCAACCCGGCCAACCGGGGCGATGGCATCCTGTTCGCTGTCCTGACCGAGGCGCTTAAGCGTTATCGTACCTACGTCGCGGCCGACTTCGTGCGGGCGACGCCGACCCAGGCGACCGAAGAGCTGCGTCGTCAGGCGGCGTGGAATGCGGCGCTGGCGGATGGCAAGGTGAGCGGATACATCCAGGACGGTCGCGTCACGATCACGGCGGCTCCGGGCGCGACCGTGCTGGTGCCGGTCACCGGCACCAGCAGCGGCACCCTGTACGGCGGTCAGCGCTCGGACTGGGTCTCCGTCGCCGGCGGTTCCTCGGCCGTTCTCGCTCCCGATAATCCGGCCAACACCGCCGCGCCGACGATCTCTGGTGACCCCCACCCGGGGGGCACCCTGACGGCGACGAACGGAAGCTGGACCGGGAATCCCACGCTCGCCAAGCAGTGGCAGAGCGGACGATCCGGGACGTGGAGCGACATCCCCGGGGCGACCGCAGACACGTACACGGTGACCGATGCCGAGGCCGACAAGAACTACCGGGTGGTGGTCACCGCCGGCAACTCGATCTCGAGCTGGAGCATGGCGTTCTCCAACGTGCTCGCGGACACCCCGGTCAACACGGCCCCTCCCGTCATCTCGGGCAGCCCGGTGGTCGGCAGCGTGCTGCAGGCGAGCACCGGCACATGGACCAGTCCCGGTCCGAGCTACGACTACCAGTGGGAAAGGTCGTCCGACATCGGAGCGACGTGGTCCGTGATCTCGGGCGCCACCGCCTCGAGCTACACGCCGGACACCGGGGACGTCGGGTACAAGCTGCGCGTTCGCGTGACGACCGCCAACGACGTCGGATCGCAGTCCGCCTACTCGGCCGCGGTCGGACCCGTGAGCCTATGACCGGCGCGAGCCCGCCGTCATCGCCGCCTGCGACGGAAGCCGGCGGTAGGTGACTCCCATGAACGAGGACGAAAGGGTGCTCAAGGACCTGTCGGTAGCCCGACAGGACAAGCCGCGTCGGTGGCGCAGGTCGGCCGGCGCGCCGGATGAGTCCTACGCGGCTGCCCTGAGGGCCGAGCTCGTACTGCTACGCGAGGAGAACGCTCAGCTCCGCGGCCAGCTCTCGGAGCCGAATTTCGTTAATGATGTCGCCGAAGAGCTGCTGGCTCTCTCGGGCCAGCAGCCCGCGGACGAGATCAAGGACGTCGCCGTTCAAGCGCGGATGATGCGCGCCACCCTCGCCGATGTCTGCAACGAGCTCGCGCATACGAGCGTCACGCTTCAGACGCGCCTGCTCGGATTGCAGGCGAACCTGCCCGCAAGGTTCCCGGCCGACCCTGGTCCGGCGGACGGATAGGTCGGCCGCCAGGCCTGGAGCGCCCGCCCGAGCGATCCTGCCACGTCAGGTCCTCGCTCGTCGACCGGTTCGGTGATCGTGCGGAGCAGATGCTTTCGCGGTAGGCCCTGGTCCTCTGCCCTCGTACCACCTGCGCCCACCGAGCACTTCATCTCCCCCTCGGCCGTGCTGACCGCCACCAGCCTTGGGCGGGATCTCATGCCTCTCCTCATGCTCGACGCGTCCCGCGCCGATCTAAGTCAGAAGTCATTCGACGACTTCTACGAGGAGACGCGATGTTTCGCACAGCAAGGACTGCAACCCTATTTGCCCTCATCTTCGCGGCCGGCTTGGTGACCGTTCCACCTGCCGACGCCGGCACGCTCACTCTGTCGCCCACCTCTGGAACGCCCGGGACGTCGGTCTCGGCGACCGGATCCGGTTTCGCCAGACGCACGACGGGGCAGCTGAAGTTCGGAGACTCCCTCGTGAGCACGGTCACCACGAACCGGCGCGGCGTGTTCAGCGCGCAGTTCGCAACCCCGTCGGTCTCGGCCGGCCCCGTCACGGTGACCGCCACGATCGGAAGCGACACGGGGTCCCAGGCGTTCACCGTCATCGCCCCGCCAGCGCCTGCGCCTGCGGGATCCTACTGGCGTCCTGGTCCTGCTACCACCTGGCAGATGCAGTTGACCACGCCGGTGGACCAGAGCGTGAGCGCCGATTTCTACGTCATCGACGGCTTCGACAACGATGCTTCTGTAGTCGCGTCGCTGCACGGTCAGGGTCGTCACGTCGGGTGCTACCTCAGCGTCGGGAGCTATGAGGACTGGCGGCCGGACGCGGCGAGCTTCCCGGCGGCCGTGCTGGGCAAGTCCAACGGCTGGCCCGGCGAGCGCTGGCTGGACATCCGGCGCCTGGATCTGCTCGGGCCGATCATGGAGGCGCGTCTGGACATGTGCCGTGCCAAGGGCTATGACGCGGTCGATCCCGACAACGTCGACGGCTACACGAACGCGACGGGCTTCCCGCTCACCGCTGCCGACCAGCTGGCCTACAACCGCTTCATCGCTGATGCCGCCCATGTACGTGGCATGGCGGTGGGCCTCAAGAACGACCTCGATCAGGTCGCGACCCTCGCGCCGTCGTTCGACTTCTCGGTCAACGAGCAGTGCTTTGAGTACTCCGAGTGCAACCTTCTGACACCGTTCGTCGCGGCCGGCAAGCCAGTCTTCAACATCGAGTACCGCGGAGACCCGGCAGTGATCTGCCCGCAGGCGAGAAGCCTGGGCCTGCTGTCGCAGATGAAGCGCCTCAGCCTCGACGCGTGGCGCACGGTCTGCTAGCTCAGGGTGCTTGGGACGACACTGTGGGCGGCCGTGCCGGGCACGGTTCGCCTGAGTCGTCCAGCGCAAGCTGGGCGAGCGTCAAGTGCACGCCGAGCGCGGCGGCCTTCGCGCACAGCGTGGCGTAGGACCCTTCGTACTCGACCACGTAGACGGGCTTGCTCCGCTGCAGGAACGGCGCGAGCCGCTCGCACTCGTCGTACTGAAAGCACTGCTCGACGACGGCGAAGTCAAAGCGGGGGGCGAGCGACGGCACGAGTTCGAGCGCGTTCTTCAGACCGACGGAAAGGCCCAGGCCATGAGCGGTCCGCGCCAGCCAGCGGGTGAAGCGCAGGGAGTCGGCCCGCGAGAGCCCGAAACCCGTCTTGTTGGCGTAGCCGTCGACGTTGTCGGGATCGACGGCGTCGAAACCTTTGCGCGCGCACGTGCGCATTCTCGCCTTCAGGATCGGGGCGAGGATGTCGAGTCGGCGGATGTCCAGCCAGCGCTCGCCCGGCCAGCCGTTGGGCCTGCCCTTCACGCTCCTGGGGAAGCGTGCGTGGTCGACGCGGAAGTTCTCATAGCTGCCAGCGTCGATGTAGCAGATTACATAGCGACTAGCGTCGTGCAGCGCGCGGACGGTCGCCGCCGAGGTGGCATCGCCGTCGAGATCCACTAAGATTAATAAAAAACACACGTCGACCTTGCCTTGCACCTGAAGCTGCCACGGGCCCTCGACCGGCTCGCGCGGAGGTGCGACCGGCCTCGCGACGAGTTGCGGCGCGACGGTCCCCGTCGCCACGGCGGCCACGGCGAGCAAGCACACGGGCAGCGCGGACCGCGGCAAGCTCACGGTACTGCGATCCTGAGCACCGTCATCCCAACCGAGCCGAGAGACGGATAGGAGATGGCCGGCGCGCCGTCGCGGATGGCATCCACGCTCGCGCAGAGGAGGGTGCCGCCGCGTCGAGTTGCGCCCGGGGGTGCATACGCACAACTCCAGCAGCCGCGCGGCTCAGGCAACGAATCTGGTTTGTTCTGGGGTCACGGACGCTGATGGCGTTGGCTATCACATCACTGCCGCATGTGTCAAGGATCGCGGGAATCCCCCACGTCCGATGAGGCGGCTTCGCCGGGCATCGGGAGGTAGCCGGCTCGTCGCACTCTGTGGATATCCGCGCCTCTGGCGGGTGAGAATCGTGGTGTTCGTCCGGGTTGACGCCGGCGCCGCTTGGTGCCTTTTTGGGGCGCTCCTGCTCTTGCCGTGGGTCGGTGAAAGTCGTGTTGGAGGGCGCACGCCGCTTCGCGCCTAGGGTTCCGGCTTTTTCAGGGCTGGATTCCATGAGAGGCGGAAGGACGTGCGCGGGATCAGG
>JACCYI010000320.1 GCA_013696535.1 Solirubrobacterales bacterium | reverse complement strand
CCGCAACCTGATGGCCTCGGCCGAGGCCATCACGGCCCATTACCGTCTCGGCCCGGGCGACGTCTCCTACTGCGCGATGCCCCTCTTCCACGTTCATGGATTGGTGGCGTCGACGTTTGCGCCCCTGCTCGCCGGCGGGCGTACGGTGGTCCCACCGCGCTTCACGCCCCAGCGACTGCTCGAGCATCTCGGGCCCGACCACGTGACGTGGTTCTCCGCCGGCCCGACGATCTACCAGAGCATCCTCGAGCGGCTTGACCGGACGGGGGGACAAGCTCCGCAGGGGCTTCGGTTCCTTCGCTCATGCAGCTCCGCACTGCCACCCGATCTCATGACGCGGGTCGAGGAACGGTTCGCCGCGCCGCTGCTCGAGGCGTACGGCATGACCGAAGCCAGCCACCAGATCACGTCCAACCCCTTGCCGCCGGGTCCTCGGATGCCCGCGTCCGTTGGGATCGCCACCGGTACCGACGTCCGGATCGTCGACTTTGCGACCAACGCGGTCGTGCCGCTGGGGACACCCGGCGAGGTTCAGATCCGGGGGCGCGGTCTCACCTCTGGTTATCTGAACAACCCACAGGCCACCGAAGAGGCGCTGGTCGATGGCTGGTTCCGGACGGGCGACAGCGGGACGCTCGACGACGAGGGCTACCTTCGCCTTGTCGGGCGGCTGAAGGAGATGGTCATCCGGGGCGGTGAGAACATCGCGCCGGCCGAGATCGAAGACGCACTGCGCACCCACCCGGCCGTCGAGGATGCCGTCTGCTTCGGCGTGCCCGACGTGAAGTACGGGGAGCAGGTGGCCGCTGCGGTCACCCTGCGGGCCGCTGCGGACCCGAGCGCGCTGCAGGACCATTGCCGTGAGCGGCTTGCCGCGTTCAAGGTCCCACGAGCCATCTACATCGTCGACGTCATCCCGCGGACCCCGACCGGCAAGCTGCAGCGCCGGCGCGTTGCCGACCAACTCGGGCTCGGCTGATGCGCTTCGCCGTGGTCGGAGCGGGTGCGATCGGCGCCTATGTGGGCGCAGCGCTCGCTCGTGGCGGGGCGGACGTGACGCTCATCGCACGTGGAGCCCACCTGCGCGCGATGCAGCAAGACGGCGTGAAGGTCCTCAGCCCTCGCGGGGACTTCCACGCCCATCCGGTGGCCACCGACGACTTGGACGCCGTCAGCGACGCCGAGGTCGTCTTCCTCGGGCTCAAGGCGCACAGTCTCCCGGCAGTCGCCGATCGCATCGGCCGCGCGCTTGCTCCCTCGGCGTCGGTCATCGCAGCCCAGAACGGGATCCCCTGGTGGTACTTCCAGGGTGAGTCAGGAGCACGGGCCGGCCTGCGCCTCGAGAGTGTGGACCCGGGCGGTCGCCTGGCGCGTGCCATCGCCCCGGATTGCGTCATCGGGTGCGTGATCTACTGCTCGACCGAGATCGTCGAGCCTGGCGTCATCCGTCATCTTGAGGGGACGAGGTTCGCCATAGGAGAGCCCGACGGCACGGACAGTGAGCGCTGCGAACGGATATCGAAGGCGTTCGTGGCCGGCGGGCTGCGCGCGCCCGTCGAGGCGGACCTCCGTCGCCACATCTGGCTCAAGCTGATCGGCAACGCCGCGTTCAACCCGGCGAGCGCGCTCACGGGGGCGACGCTCGCGCAACTGGGCAGCCGGCCGGACATGGTCGCCGTGCTGCGGACGGTCCTCGAGGAGAGCGCCGCCGTCGCCGCTGCCCTCGGCGTGGAGCTGCCCGTCTCGATTGAGCGTCGGCTCGAAGCGGGATTCGCCGTCGGCGACCACAAGACCTCGATGCTCCAGGATCTCGAAGCCGGAAGGCCGCTCGAGGTGGACTGCCTCACGGGCGCCGTCATCGAGCTGGGCGAGCAACTTGACGTGCCGGTGCCCGCCACGCGGATCCTGCACGCGTGCACCAAGCTGCTCGATGACCTTCGCGCCTCCAGACCTGTCGGGGTCGCGGCCTGATGGACGCGCTCCCCAATCGACCGGTCGCGGCTTGGTAGCCGAGATCGAGGCGATCCCGGTCGCCCTGCCGGTCCGCCGTGAATGGCGCTGGCGGGGGCTCGGGGGGGATCTCGGGCGCTGGGTCATCGTGCGCGCGCGCATGGAGGACGGGTTCGTCGGGGTGGGAGAGGC
>JACCYI010000306.1 GCA_013696535.1 Solirubrobacterales bacterium | reverse complement strand
GACCTACGGCGCTCCAACGCCGGCCGTCATCTGGCGTTCGCCAGTGGCCCGCATGTGTGCATCGGAATGCATCTCGCCCGACTGGAGGCCCACGTCGCGCTGGCGACCCTGCTCGAGGGGCTACCCGGCCTCCGCCTCGAGCAGGATAGCCCACCGGCCGTCCGTGGACTGGTGTTCCGCAAGCCTCCCGCCGTGGACGTCCTGTGGGACGTCTGAGTGGCGGTCAGTCCTTGCGGATCGCGTCCTTGGCCTTGTCGCCTACGTCTCCGACCTTGTCCTTGACCGTGCCGGAAGCGCGGTCGACCTTGCCTTCGTTCTTGAGGTCCTTATCGCCCGTCAGGTCTCCCCCGGCTTCCTTCATGCGGCCCTTGATCTCGTCACCAGTTCCGTCACCCATGATGGGCTCCTCTTCGATCGGTTGAAGTCCGTATACCCGGACTCCGGAAGTCATCAACGACCGACATCAGTCAGCCGGCCCGCACGCCCGACGGTGAATCGATCGCAACCGCCCGGACGACCCGAGCCTGCTTGGGTAGTCGCCTCCGAACGCCTGCCCTGAAAGGACACCGCATGGCCGACCGTGCCGCCATCGTCACCGGAGCTTCGAGCGGAATCGGTCTTGCGATCGCCCGTGTGCTCGGGCAGGAGGGATACGGGCTCACGCTCGCCGCGCGCCGACCGGACAAGCTCTCTCAAGCCGCGCTGGCGCTGCGCGACGAGGGATTCGAAGTCGTGGACGTCGCCGCGAACATGGCATCCGAAGAGGAGATCAAAGAGGTGGTGGGTGCGCATCGGGAGCGCTTCGGCCGGCTCGACGTGCTCGTCAATAACGCGGGCGTCGGACACGGTTCGGCGCTGACCGAAGCGCCCACCAAGAAGATCGACATGCAGATCGACGTCAACCTTCGCTCGATCATCCTCTTCTATCGCGAGTGCGCTGACATGCTGCGGGCAGCCGGCGCCGAGCATCACAACGCGCTGGTGGTCAATACGGCGAGCATCGCCGGGAAGAGCCCGCAGGCATGGCTGGCGGTCTACTCGGCCACCAAGGCGGGTGTGATCGCCTACACGCAGGCGATGAACCGCGAGCTCAACGGCGACGGCGTCAAGTCCGTTGCGCTCTGCCCCGGCTTCGTCGCGACGCCGATGACCGACTTCATGCGTGAGCAGATCAAGGCCGAGGAGATGATCCAGCCGACCGACATCGCGGGCGCCGTCCGCTGGCTGCTCACCTTGTCGCAAGCCTGCGTGGTTCCCGAGATCGTCTTTCAGCGACCGGGCGAGTTCGCTTAGTTCTGCGTGCACATGTGCAATACTTGTTTGCATGCACGCAAGCGTTGCTTCAACCGAACCAAATGCAGCTGACCTCACCACCGATCTGAGCGCTTTCATGCACTTCATGCTGCATCAGGTGGGCGGGACCCAGTGGCTCGAGGTCGTCGACGAGGTCGAGCTGTCGCTCACCCAGCTCAAGGCGCTGGTCGCTCTGCGTTGCGACGAGGAGCTCACGGTCAAGGACCTGGGTGCCGCGTTGTCGCTGTCGCTCGCCGCGACGTCACGAGCGGTGGACGGTCTGTTTCAGAGAGGATTGCTGGAGCGCCGAGAGGATGAGCAGGATCGCCGGATGAAGCGCCTTCGTCTTTCGGACGCCGGCCGTTCCGTTCTGTCGCGCGTCGCCGAGGCCCGGATCGCCGGCATCGAGGCCTTCGTCGGCTCACTGACGGCAGCCGAGCGCCACGGACTCGCCGAGGGCCTGGCACCCATCATGGCCCGCTGCCGACCCACGAACCCGGACGAGGTCTCCTCATGACCGCTCGCTTGCGCCTCAACGATGACAACCGGCGTTGGTGGACGCTGGGCGCCATGTGCTTCGCGTTGTTCATGGTGATGCTCGACAACACGGTGGTCAACGTCGCCCTGCCGTCCATTCAGCGCGACTTCGACGCATCGCTCGGCGCACTGGAATGGACGCTGAACGCCTACACCCTGTCCTTCGCGGTGCTCCTCGTGACGGGCGGCCGCCTGGGCGACATCTACGGCCGCCGCCGCATGTTCCTGTTCGGCGTCGTGGTGTTCGCCCTGTCCTCGGCGACGATCGGCCTCGCGCCCAGCGACGGATGGCTCATCGCCGGGCGCACCGTCCAGGGCATCGGCGCCGCGTTCATGATGCCGGGAACGCTCTCCATCATCTCGAACACGTTCCCGCCCGAGGAGCGCGGAAAGGCGATCGGGACGTGGGCGGGCGTATCGGCGAGTGCCCTGGCGCTCGGACCGGTGGTCGGCGGATGGCTGACGGAGTCCGTCAGCTGGCGGGCGATCTTCTTCCTGAACCTCCCGATCGCCGCGGGCGCGATCGCGGTGACGCTGTTCGCGGCCCGCGAATCGCGCGATGAGACGGTGGAACCCCGTGTCGACGTCCCCGGCATCGCGGCGCTGACCATCGGGCTCACCGCCCTCGTCCTGGCGCTGGTGGAAGGAAACGCTTGGGGCTGGTCCTCCGCTCGGATCCTCGGGTTGATCGCGCTCTCACTGGTGTCCCTCGTCGCCTTCGTGGCGATCGAACGACGTTCGCCCGCACCCGTCGTGGACTTCGCCTTCTTTCAATCGCGGACCTTCCTTGGCGCGAACATCGTCGCGTTCGCCGTCTCCTTCGCGATGCTGGCGATGTTCTTCTTCCTGGCGCTCTATATGCAGAACGTCCTCGGGTACAGCCCGCTGGAAGCCGGCGTTCGATTCCTGCCTTCAACCGTCGTGATCATCTTCCTGGGGCCGATCTCGGGCCGTCTCACCGACCGGATCGGGCCCCGTCCGCTGATGGTCGCCGGACTCGTGTTCGCGGCCGTCTCGCTGTGGTGGCTGTCGCGAGTCACGACGGACACGACCTACGGCGACCTGCTGCCGGGTTTCGTCCTCATGGGCCTCGGCATGGGACTCGTGATGTCACCCATGAGCACCGCCGCGATGAACTCCGTGGACCGCACGAAGGCCGGGGTCGCCTCTGGCGTCCTCTCCATGAGCCGAATGGTGGGCGGCACCTTCGGCGTGGCCGTGCTCGGTGCGCTGGTCGCCACCATCGGACGGTCGCGTCTCGACGAGCTCTTACCTGCGACACCCGCTGCCACACGGGAGCGCCTGGCCGAGAGCCTCGGCGGTGGCGGAGTGCCCGGTGGGGCCCCGACCGCCGTGGCCAACGCCGTGCGGGAATCCTTCGTATCGGCTCTGGGCTCCGGGCTGCAGTTAGGGGCCGCGGTCGCCGCGGTGGCCGCGGTCGCGGCGTGGATCCTCATCGCACCCGGCGGTGCGCGCCAGACTGCCCCTGCGGCGCCTCCGGCCCCTGCAGCCCCTGGATCCGGGCCCGTCGCGTCTGAAGCAGCGCCGACGTTCGAGGAAGAGCCGGCCGGCGCTCGCTCGTCGTAAGGTCGCTGGCTCATGAAGCTCGGCGTCCACATCGGCTACTGGGGACTCGGCCTCACCGCGAGCGACCAGCTCAGCATCGTCCAGGAAGCTGAGCGGCTCGGCTATGAGTCGGTGTGGACTGCCGAGGCGTACGGGTCAGACGCCGCCACCGTCCTCGGCTGGCTCGCGGCGAGCACCACCACGATCAAGCTCGGATCGGCGATCTTCCAGATGCCCGGGCGCTCCGCCGCGATGACGGCCATGACGGCTGCGACCCTCGATCAGCTCTCGGGCGGTCGGATGCAGCTCGGCATCGGCTCGAGCGGGCCCCAGGTGGCCGAGGGCTGGCACGGGCAGCGGTTCGCCCACCAGCTCATGCGGACGCGCGAGTACGTCGCGGTAGTTCGCATGGCGCTCGCCCGTGAGCGGCTCGAGTTCCGTGGCGAGACCCTTGAGCTGCCGCTTCCAGACGGTCCCGGCAAGGCGCTCAAGCTGACCATCGCGCCGGTCCAGGACGCCATCCCCGTCTATCTGGCGGCCATCGGGCCCAAGAACACGGCCCTCGCCGGCGAGATCGCCGACGGCTGGCTTCCGACCCTCCTCTCCCCTGAGCACCTCGACGAGTTCCGGCCGCTGCTCGAAGAGGGCGCCGGCCGGGTTCCCGGTAAGCGCTTGGACGGCTTCGACATCGCCCCGACCGTCAATGTCATGATCTCCGACGATCGCGCCGCCGCACGAGACGCGATGCGTCCCTTCCTCGCCTTATACATCGGCGGGATGGGCTCGCGCGAGAGGAACTTCTACAACCAGCTCGCGCGGCGGTACGGGCACGAGGACGCCGCCCGCCGGGTTCAGGATCTCTACCTCGACGGCAAGCGCGACGAGGCGGCGGCGACGCTTCCCGACGATCTCATCGACACCGTCACCTTGTGCGGTCCCCCAGACGTCGTGCGCGAGCGCCTGGCCGTCTATTCGGACACGGGAGTCGGCACGCTCATCGTCTCACCCATGGCGTTCAACGCCCCGGACCGGCTTGAGCAGCTGCGGCTCGTCGCCGAGCTGGCTGCGTCGGTCGCGTAGCCCGCGGCGACACCATGCGCGTCCTGCTCGGCGCTTTCGGCGACCCCGGCCACGCGTTCCCGATGCTCTCCCTTGGCTCCGCACTGGTGGCTCGCGGGCACGACGTGTGCTTTCAGACCTGGCGGCGGTGGGAGTGCGATGTGGTGTCCAGCGGCATGCGATTCGCTCCGGCGCCGGAATACCAGGTCTTCCCCACACGTGAGCGGCCGCTCAAGCTCTACCAAGCCGCCGTGCTCGCAGCCCGGGAGACCGTGCCGCTCTTCCATGACTTCGCTCCCGACATCGCGGTCATCGACATCCTCACCCCGGCGCCGGCACTGGCCGCCGAGCTCGCGGGTGTTCCACGTGCCTCGCTCGTGCCGCACGTCCATCCTCACGGGGAGGCGGGACATCCGCCGTATTCCATCGGCGCCCGGTTGCCCCGAACCCGCGCAGGAGCCAGGCTGTGGCGCTCGACCGATCGTCTGGTCCTGAAGGGCCTCGAGCAGGGTCGTCGGGAGTACAACGAGTGCCGCGCACGGCTCGGGCTCGAGGCGCTGCCGTATGTCCACACTGGCCTCTCGCGCGACCTGACGCTCGTGGCGACGCTGCCGCAGCTCGAGTATCCGCGCCACTGGCCTCCGTGGCTCCGGGTGATCGGGCCGCTGCTCTGGGAGCCGCCGGGCGAGAAGGTGGCGCCTCCGCCCGGTCCGGAGCCCGTGGTGCTGATCGCACCCTCGACGTCCCAAGACCCGGATCACGCCCTCCTGCGGGCAGCGCTTGCCGGCTTGGCCCGGGAGCCCGTTCGGGTGATCGCCACCTACAACGGCCGCGCACCCGACCCATCCGCCGTCGTGCCGGCCAACGCGGTCCTGGTCCCGTGGCTCTCGTACGCCAAGACCATGCCGGCGTGCGATCTGGTCGTGCTCCACGGCGGCCACGGAACCCTCGCGCGGGCGCTCGTTTCCGGACGTCCGGTGGTGATCTGCCCGGCCGCGGGCGATATGGCGGAGAACGCCGCACGGGCCGACTGGGCGGGGGTCGGCGTGCGACTACCGCGGCGCCTGCTTACGGGACGTACCCTGGCGTTGGCGGTGCGAAGGGCGCTGGCCGATGGGGGACTTCGCAGCCGAGCGGCCGAGATTGCGCGATGGGCGGCCGCAAACGGCGGGACGACGAGAGCGTGGGACGCACTTGAAGACTGGGTCGGCGTGACGGCGTTTCCCAGGCGACGACAGCTCCGGGGGTGGGACTCGAACCCACAACCTTCCGATTAACAGTCGGACGCATCTGCCAATTGAGCTACCCCGGAACGAGCTACCCCGGCCGGCCGGGTGCAGCGTTCGGGATGGTAGCGGCTCCGGTTTCCACCTCGGCGTGACAATTCGCACACAGAAGGACACACTTGGCCGCTTCTGCACGCGAAAACGCTATCGAGCGGGTCGCCCCCGCGAACGAAAGGTGGAACGCCTTGGCGGCCGGGTCCAGGTGGTGAAAGTGAAGGGCGCCAAGGGTGCGGTCGTAGCCACACAGGACACAGGCTCCCCATGACGCGGGCACTCGCCTGTCGTTTCGGCGGACGCCATCGGATCCTCGAGGGAAGCCTGTAT
>JACCYI010000283.1 GCA_013696535.1 Solirubrobacterales bacterium | reverse complement strand
GCCTCTGTCTCGCGCAGGATTCTGCGTTGGCTGCGAATGAGGTCATCCAGGCGGTCGGGAATCGAACCGCCGCCCCGGGCGCCGCCGCGCGGCGCCGGCGGCTTGCCCGTGCCGTTCTGGCCGTTCTGGTCGGTCGGAGCTGGCTGCACCGCGGGTGTCGCGGCCGTGAGGTACTCGACCGTCTTGGCCTCTGCGGTCGGATCAGAGTCGTTGTTGAAGATCTTCGTGACCTTGTTCTGCTCGGCGTCCACGATCACCGTCTTTGAGACCGAGTTGGCCGACTCCGGGATCACCGACACCAGATACACGAGGCGCCCGCGGACGAACACCGGTCGAGGCTCGACGACGCGGAAGCGGCCCCCACCGGTGCCTTGTGCGGTTCGATCCGCGAAGGTGACGCCGGAGATCGGGACGGACCGGACGGTGTCGAGCGCCCGCCGATTGCCCGACAACGACTTGCCACGCGGCACCCGGTAGACCTGCGTACGACCCGTGAGCGTGTCCGTCAGAAAGACGGCGTTGGCCGCGAAGGCCCGGCCGTAGGGCTCCGCGACCGTGACCCAGCGCGCACCGCGGTCGCCGAAGTCGATGAGATACGGCTGGCGATTGGCTTCCGTGTCGGTGATCTGCGTCTGCTCCTCATGCACGAACAACCGGTTCCAGATGCCGCGCTTGTAGGAATACGCGTCCTGGATCCGGCGCGCGAGAGCCTCGGGGAACAACCGCCCCGAGGCGACGATCTCGGGGCGCCGCCGGGCCTCGTCAGGCCCGAGATCCTCGATCCGGCCGTTGGGCGAGACCAAGAAGACGCCGCCCAGGCGGGGGCGGCGAACGAGCAGCCCTGCGTACTCGACGTACGGCACGACGATGCGCGGACCGTCGCGGGTCTCGATCCCCACTTCCTCGCCCAGTTCGATGAAGAAATGCCGCTTGAGCAGCTGCCAGCGCAGGTTGTCCGTGAGCCGGAGGCCGGGCGCGACCTTGAACTGCGCGTCCACCTGGCGCAGCGTGCGAGCCGTCTGGCCCGCGTCGAGGGTGACGATTCCCTGACTCTTCTTGGTGAAGGTGCGGACAACGCCGTCGGGCGTGCGCAAGGCCGTCCAACGGAGGCCCTGTGACGTCTTCACGATGGCGAAATTCGTGAGGAACTCCGTCGGGGAGTTGAACCCGCTCGAGGCGATCTGCTCCGCGACCTCCTTGGGCAGCAGGCGCACGTTGGCGCCGGATGGAAGCTCGCCGATCTGCTCGTAGCGGGTGTCCTGGTACAGGGCCCGGGCCGACAGCGGCCCGTTGGCGATGCCGAGCAGGAAAAAGAGGATCAGGGCCGCGACGGCGAAGCCGATGAGCGGGCCGCTGGAGCGCGGCGACACGATGTTCTCGACGGTGATCTTCCGCCGCCCCCGAAAGGCGACGAGCGCGCCGATCACCAGAAGCGCCACGGGCGGCACCCAGACCAGCGGAGCAGTCCACAGGAACATGGCCGGCCCATGGAACAGGGGGCGCAGGAACCAGGCCACCACTGCCAGCGCAACAACGGCGAGGGCTACGGGCGCAAGGGCGCGGGGGCGATTCACGTGACGACCATCCTACGGCGCGCCCTGTCACGATCCGGTCTACGCCTCGTCCTGCGCGTCGAGAGTCGTGAGCAGAGCGCGGACGACGTCGGGATCGAACTGCCTGCCGGAGTGCCGTTGCACCTCATGCCGGGCCCGGCTACGGCTCATCGCCTTCCGGTATGGCCGGTCGGAGGACATGGCGTGAAAGGCGTCGACCGCGAAGACGATCCGAGCGCCGAGGGGAATCGCGTCGCCCCGCAGCCCGTCCGGGTAACCACCGCCATCCCAGCGCTCGTGATCATGGCGAACGATGCGGCGGATTCCCGACAGAAAGGCGACGGGGGCGAGTATCCGTTCGCCGACCAGCGGGTGTTCCCGTATGACGCTCATCTCGGCCTCGTCGAGCGGACCGGGCTTGTTGAGGATCGCATCGGGAACAGCGATCTTGCCGATGTCGTGAAAGAGCGCGCCGTAGCGCAGATCGCGCAGCTCCTCCTCGTCGAGGCGCAGGGCCCGCCCGACGTCCACCGCCAGGTCGGCGATCAGACGGGCGTGGTCGGCGGTGTATGAATCC
>JACCYI010000259.1 GCA_013696535.1 Solirubrobacterales bacterium | reverse complement strand
TGGGAGTACGCGGCGCGCGCCGGGACCCAGACCTGCTATCCCTGGGGTGAACAGCTTGGCATCGCGCAGGCCAACTGCGCCGAATGCGGCGGCCCGCAGAACCCGCGCGGACCGATGCCGGTGGACAGCTTCCTGCCGAATGCGTTCGGCCTGCACGGAATGCTGGGCGGTGTCGCGCACTGGACCCAGGATTGCTGGTTCCCGAATTATCAGGGTGCCCCGATGGACGGCACCGCGCGTGACACGCGGGCCTGCACGAAACGCGTGCTGCGTGGCGGCTCCTTCCGCTCAGGCCGCGACGACATCCTGCCGGTAGCGCGCAACTACTACGACGCGCCCGTCCGGTACCAGGTGAATGGCTTTCGCGTGGCGCGCAGCCTGGAGTGAGCGGTATGGCCAGGGCGGCTATGGGGGTGCGGCAGTGGCCATCGTGGCCGGTGCGCGGCCGGCACGGACTTGGACGGTGATGCGCTTCGACACCACTGGCGGATCATGCGGCACGTGATCGACGTCGCCCATCAGTAGTTGCAGGGTGTGGGTGCCAGGCAGCAGTTCGAGCACGGTCTCGGTCTGGCCCGATCCGAAGTGGAGGTGAGTACGGTTGTTGGGGATCGGCTCATCCATCGGCGGCAGTGATGTATCGATCAGCAGATGATGATGATGGCCGGTGTTGGGCCTGGCGACCCCAGCCGGCGCCACACCGAAGTTGCGCGTGCCGAACCACACCTTGAAGCGGGTTCCAGTGATCACCTGTCCGTCCTGTGGCCAACCGATATAGACATAGGCATCCCGCGGCGCTGGCTTACGTTGCGTGCTGCCGGGCGTGGCCGGTGGCTCCGCATGGGCGGGACCTCCTGAGTCGCTGCTTTGCGCTGCAACGGATCCTGTTGCGAGGGCGGCGGCTGAGCTCAACAGTATCAAGCGGCGCTTAACGAGCATCGAAGCGTCCTTTCGTGCAGTGGTCGCCTCAGGGTGTGACGGTGACGGTGATGCGCTTCGAGTAGAGCGGCGGCTGGTGTGGGACGTGTTCCTCGTCCGCCAGCAACAGTTGCAGCGTGTGACGGCCCGGCAGCAGGTCGAGCCGTGCCTCGGTCTGGCCAAGGCCGAAATGCAGATGGTTGCGGTCGTTCGGTATCACCTGGTCGAGCGGTGGCAGGTCCACATCGACCAGCAGGTGATGATGGCCGGTCATCGGCTTCTCGACACCGGCAGGCGCAATGCCGGCATCGGTGAGCCCCATGCGGACCCAGAAGGCGCCGCGAACTACCTGGCCGTCCGATGGCCACAGGATGTAGACCCGGGCGGTTTCCGGCATGGGGCGCTGCTGAGCAAAGGCGCCTGGGATGAAGAATGACACGCCGGCTGCAATGGCCGCTACTGTGCGCGGATACTTCATCATTATTGCCTCGCATGAACAAAAAGTAGATTGGATCGATGATATCAGACAATACGATGATACGCTGCGTTTATGGAACATTTTCGGCCTCGTCACCATCTCAAGACGTGAGCTGTTCCACAGCGTGACGCGTGACGCAGGCGTAGCGTCACGCTGTTCAGCAGGAGGCGATGATGCTCCAGAAGCTTGGTAAGGTTGTCATTGTACTCTCGACTCTGCTGGTCTGTGTGCCGCTCCCCGAGGCAATCGCCGCAGAGGCCGCCGTGCTGCTCAACTCCACCGCGCCGGGCTACACGCCTGGCATGGTGGTTGCCCCCCATGAGCGGCTGCTGCTGCCGAATGGGGCCAGCGTCACGTTGTTGTTCCGTTCCGGACAGATGCTGAAGCTGCGCGGTCCGCTCGATGCGTCGCTCGATCAGGCCACGCCGGCGCAGCGTCAGGTGTCTGCCGCGGAGTTGGCCAAAGCCTTCCACCTGCACGGCGTGGATGCCAGCGTCATCGGAGGCAGCCGCGCCATCGCGGCCGCGGATCGTCGGTTGAGCACGGATGACGTCCTGGTGAACGTGGTGCATTCGGGCGTCTATTGCGTCTTCACGACGCAGAATGTGTGGCTGACCCGGCCGATGGCGGAACTGCCGGGCCTGGCGCTGCGACGCCGCGGCAACATCCGCACCATCGCATGGCCTGCCGGCACGGATCGGATCGGCTGGCCGTTGGACGTTCCCATTGAAGACGGCGACCGGTTCGAGATTCTGGCCGATGCTGTGGTACAGGCGACCCTGACGTTCCGCATCATCGACACCGCGGCGCGGGCGGAAGCTGCCACGATTGCGGAGGCTGTGCTGCTCGGGTGTCGCGACCAGTTCGGGCCAGCATTGAGTCGCTTGGCGAACGCGGTGATGCCGCCCGAGCTTTGGCTCGGCAGTGACCGGGGCCTCGATCCCGTTTACCGCTCCAAAGAGCGCATAGGCTTGACGGTGATGGCGAGTGCGGATGGCTGGCTCTACTGCGTCCTTATCCGCAGCGACGGGACGGCCATTCCGATCTTTCCGGCCGGCGCCATCGACGGCGCTAAGTTGCCTGGCGCGATACCGGTGGCTATCCCGGGGCATCGGCGCAGCGTTGCGCTGCTTGCCGGCCCGGGCGGGATGGAGCGGGTCCGATG
>JACCYI010000258.1 GCA_013696535.1 Solirubrobacterales bacterium | reverse complement strand
GAGACCACGCCGACGGTTCCGGCGAGCGCGTCGAAGGCGAGCTCGCGGACGTCGATGCCGTCGAGCGAGACCGTGCCGAGCTCGGCGTCGTAGAGCCTGGCGGCGAGGTACCCGAGCGTGGTCTTGCCCGATCCCGTCTCTCCGACGATCGCCGTCCGCGTGCCTGGGGCGATCTCGAGGTCGATGCCCCGCAGCGTCCACTCGACCTCGCCTTCCTCCTCGGCGTAGCGAAACCAGACGTCGTCGAAGCGCACCTCGCCGCGCGGACGCTCGAGACGCCGCGAGCCGGGGATGATCTCAACGGGCAGGTCCAGGTACTCAAAGACGCGGTCGAAGAGCGCTGCTGAGGTCTGGATGTCCACGCCGACGTTGAGCAGCGAGCCGATGGGGAAGAACAGCCGGGTCTGCAGCGTGGTGAAGGCGACGAGGGTGCCGATCGAGACCGCCGAGGGAGAGAGCCCGGCGAAGAGGTAGACGAGCGCCGGCATCACCGCGAAGGAGGTCTGGATGGTGGCCATCACCCACCGGCCGGCCATCCGGGATCGGACCTCGAGGTCCGCCAATCGCGCGGACTCACCCTCGAAGCGGTCGGCGAGCTCTGTGGTCCGGCCCATGGTCTTCCCGAGCAGAACGCCCGAGACGCTCAAGGACTCCTGCACGAGCGCGGAGATGTCGGCCATCGCCCCCTGACGGACCGTGGTGATGGCCTTTCGCTGGCGGCCCACCCGCCGCGACAGCCAGACGAAGAGCGGCAGCAGCGCCAGCGAGAAGACCGCCAGCCGCCAGTCGAGCAGGAACATGGCGATGACGGTGGCGATCACCGTCGTGGCGTTGGAGGCGATGGAGGTGGCCGTATTGGTCACCACGTTCTGCACGCCGCCGATGTCGTTGGCGATCCGGGACTGGATCTCGCCCGTGCGGGTTCGGGTGAAGAAGGCGAGCGAAAGACGCTGCAGGTGCCGGAACACCTGGGAGCGAAGGTCGTGCATCACCCGCTGGCCGACGAGGTTCGAGAGCCAGGTCTGGCCGACGCCGATGACCCCCGTCGCCACCGAGATGGCGATCATGCCGCCCACGAGCCAGGCCAGCAGTCCGAGGTCGTCCTCCGGGATCGCCCGGTCGAGGACCTCCCGCAACAGGAAGGGGGAGATGATCCCCAATCCGGCCGAGAAGACGATGAGCACGAGCACGGCCGAGAGCCGGACCCGGTAGGGACTGAAGAGGGCGGCGACCCGGCGGAAGCGGCCGCCGCCCTCCCCGCTCACGCTGCAGCCGCCTTGAACGCCGGCTCGAGTGCCTGGTCGAGCACCTCGCTGACCGTCATGACCGGGTGGAAGTGCATCTTCTCCCGGACGTCGGCCGGCACGTCGTCGACGTCGCCGCGGTTGCGCTCGGGCAGGATCACGTCGGTGAGCCCCGCCGCGTGGGCCGCGAGCGCCTTCTGCTTGAAGCCGCCGATCGGGAGCACCCGGCCCTGCAGGGTGACCTCGCCGGTCATGCCGACAGTGTGCTTGACCGGACGGCCGGTCAGCAGCGAGGCGAGTGCCGTGACCATGGTCACGCCCGCGCTCGGCCCGTCCTTCGGGATCGCACCGGCAGGGACGTGGACGTGGAACTCGCGATCCTCGAAGGCGGACTCGTCGATGCCGAGCTCCTCCGCGTGACCGCGGACGTATGAGAGGGCGATCCGCGCCGACTCCTTCATGACGTCGCCCAGCTGCCCCGTGAGGACCAACCCGCCGCTTCCCTTCATGGTCGTCGCCTCGATGAACAGCACGTCACCGCCGACGCCCGTGACCGCGAGGCCCGTGGCCACGCCCGGCACGGCCGTGCGCACCGCCGCCTCCTGGAAGAACTTCTGGCGGCCCAGGGCGTCCCGGATCTCGTCCATGCCGACTTGCACGGGCGTCTCGACCTTGGCGGAGGCGATCTTCGTCGCGGTCTTTCGCAACACCGTTCCGAGCTCGCGCTCGAGCTGCCGGACGCCCGCCTCGCGGGTGTACTCCTGCACCACTGTGCGCAGGTCATCGTCGCCCACGGCCACTTCTTCCTCGCGCAGGCCGTTGCGCTCGCGCTGGCGGGGCCACAGGTAGTCGCGCCCGATGGCCACCTTCTCATCGACGGTGTAGCCGTCGAAGCGGATGACCTCCATGCGGTCGAGCAGCGGGCCTGGGATGGTCTCGGCCACGTTCGCGGTCGCGATGAACATGACCTGGCTCAGGTCGAGCTCCACGTCGAGGTAGTGGTCTCGGAACGAGTGGTTCTGGGCAGGGTCGAGGACCTCGAGCAGGGCCGCCGAGGGGTCCCCGCGCCAGTCGGCGCCGACCTTGTCGACCTCGTCGAGCATGATCACCGGGTTCATCGTCCCCGCGTCGCGCAGGGCGCGCACGAGCCGGCCGGGCAGCGAGCCGACGTACGTGCGCCGGTGCC
>JACCYI010000239.1 GCA_013696535.1 Solirubrobacterales bacterium | reverse complement strand
CGACAAGCAGGACCTCGCCGCCCAGAAAGCCGCCCTCGAACAGCTCGGCGTCGCCATCGACCGGATCTACACCGATCACGGGCTGACCGGCGCGAACCGGTCCCGGCCTGGCCTTGACCAGGCGCTCAGCCTGGCCTTGACCAGGCGCTCGCCGCCGTGCGCACCGGCGACACGCTCGTCGTGCCCAAGCTCGATCGCCTGGCGCGCTCGGTCCCGGATGCCCGGTTCATCGCTGATGCGCTGGTTGCCAGCGGCGTCAGGCTCGCACTGGGATCAAGCGTCTATGATCCTGTCGATCCTATGAGAAAAATGTTCTTCAACATTCTCGCCACGTTCGCCGAGTTCGAGGCCGACCTCATCCGGCTGCGAACCCGCGAGGGCATGGCGATCGCCCGTTCGCGGGGCAAGCTGCGCGGCAAGCAGCCCAAGCTTTCCGACAAGCAGCAAAAGGAGCTGCGGCGCATGCACGATACCGGCGACTACTCGATCAGCGACCTTGCCGAACTGTTCTCTATCTCACGGCCAACCGTTTATCGCACCCTCGCTCGACGGCTCTGTTGCAAAGTTTGCCGCCTTTCGTCGGAATGGGTCCCGGGCGTGGGCAGGGATCGGGCGATGTCGGACTTCAAAGGACGTCACTTCGAGGGCGAGATCGTGCTCTGGGCGGTCCGTTGGTATTGCCGCTATGGGGTAAGCTATCGCGACTTGGAACAGATGTTGGGCGAGCGCGGCGTTTCGGTCGACCACAGCACCATCTACCGCTGGGTTCAGAAGTATGCGCCCGAGATCGAGAAGCGGCTGCGCTGGCAGTGGCGGCAGCCGCGGTCGACGAGCTGGCGTGTCGACGAAACCTACATCAAGGTCCGGGGCCAATGGGCATACCTGTATCGCGCCGTGGACAAATACGGCGACACCATCGAGTTCTACCTTTCACCGACGCGCAACACGGCGGCGGCGAAGCGCTTCCTCGGCAAGACGCTGACCGGCCTGAAAGACTGGGAGAAGCCGACGGTGATCAACACCGACAAGGCGCCGACCTACGCCGCCGCGTTGGCCGAACTGAAGAAGGAAGGCAGGTGTCCGCAAGACACGCTGCATCGCCAGGTCAAGTATCTGAACAACGTCATCGAGGCCGACCATGGCAAGCTGAAGCAGCTGATCCGGCCGGTCCGAGGCTTCAAGACACTCAAGACGGCCTACGCGACGATCAAGGGCTTTGAAGTGATGCGCGCGCTGCGCAAGGGGCAGGCATCGGCATTCAACATGACGCGCGACATTCGAGGTGAGGCGCGCCTTGTCGAGCGCGCTTTTAGCCTTGGCGCCTCCGCTCTGGCCGAGGCGGTCCAGCTTCTCGGCGAACGGCTTGAGCTCGAAGCGGCCTGACAGGCCACCGACCCGCTCAGCCGCTCGCGCGCCCGCAGCCAAGGTTTGCAACAGAGCCGCTTCCGCTACTTTGCGGTTGACGTCGCGAATGTTGGGTCGACCCCGATCGACGAGAGCGCAGGAGCGTTCCAGGTAGGCGGCAATGCCGACTACCGGGTGATCCAGGGGTACTAACCCTGTCCCCAACTTGCCCTCGCTGAGGTAGGTTCAGGATAAGTGTAAAACACGGTCACAAGGATAGTGAGGAGCAGAAAGTCTGCTCATACGCCCAAACACGGTTCGCCCGTTCGGGCCGCAGCCTCACGCACGACCCGTCGTTCAGACACAGTTAGCTCCTTAGCCGGTGCAGCGTAGCGGCGAGCAGGAGGACACCGACAGAAAGGATCGCGCGTTCTTCCCGTGGTGGGCGGCACCGCGACAAGCGTTCAGTGGCCCTGGGCGCGTGCGCCCAGTGGAGCGGTCAGCGGCTCGGGCAGGGCATCAAGTCGAGTGCGACGCGGTCGCGTCGTGTCAGCAGGGGGGTGGCGCGCGCCAGAACGAGGTCTTTAAAGTGCGATGTTTGCTGGTGCGCCTGGTATGCCGCCTGATCCCTGTATTGCTCGTACAGGAAGAACTCGTGCGGATCGTTTGGCGAGCGGTGGATGACGAACGCGAT
>JACCYI010000236.1 GCA_013696535.1 Solirubrobacterales bacterium | reverse complement strand
TCGATGCGCTCCTGGCTCATCTAGGCTCCGGTCGATGAAGACCGTTCGCCTTGGGGTTGCCGGCCTCGGCTACTGGGGCCCGAACATCGCCCGGAACCTGGCCGCCATCGATGGCGTGGACCTCGCGTGGTGCTGCGACGAGTCCGCCGCCGCCCGCGAGCGCCTGGCCTCGAGCTTCCCCGCCGCCCGCTTCACCGCCTCGCTCGACGACCTGCTCGCCGACGGCGAGCTCGACGCCGTCGCGCTCGCGACGCCCGTCCCGACGCACGCGGCGCTCGCAGAGCGTGTGCTCGCCTCCGGCAAGCACTGCTTCGTCGAGAAGCCCCTCGCTCAATCCGTCGCTGACGCCGAGCGCGTGGTCGCGGCCGCCGAACGCGCCGGGCGGGTGCTGATGGTCGGCCATCTGCTGCAGTACCACCCCGGCGTGGCCAAGCTCAAGGAGATCGCCGACTCGGGTGAGCTCGGCGACATCCATTACATCTACTCCAACCGCCTCAACCTGGGCAAGCTCCGAGCAGATGAGAACGCGCTCTGGTCGCTGGGCGCGCACGACGTCTCCGTCGTCCTTCATCTGGCGGACGAGGAACCGGTGGAGGTGAAGGCGCACGGGGAGTCCTACATGCGCGCCGGTGTCGAGGACGTGGTCTTCTGCTTCCTGCGCTTTGAGTCCGGCCGCGCGGCACACCTGCATCTCTCCTGGCTCGATCCACACAAGGAGCGCCGCTTCACCGTGGTCGGCTCCCGCCGGATGGCCACCTTCGACGACATGGCGCTCGAGGGCAAGGTGACGGTCTATGACAAGGGCTTCGATGAGGAAGCCGGCTCTTACGGCGAGTACATCACGCGTTCGGGGGATATCTGGAGCCCGCGGGTGCCGAACCGCGAACCGCTCAAGCTCGAGTGCGAGCACTTCGTCGAGTGCATTCGGACCGGGGCCACGCCCGTGACAGACGGTCAGAGTGGCCTGCGGGTGGTCCGTGTGCTCGAGCGGCTTCAGGAACGTCTCGACACGTCCCGGCTGGAGCGCGGTGCAACCGTCTGACTTCGCCCCGGGCCTCGTGCTCGGCGATGGCGTCGAGCTCGGGTCGGGGGTCCGGATAGGCGCGCACGTCGTCATCCACCCGGGCACGGTGATCGGCGACGGGTGCGAGATCCAGGACGGGGCGGTGCTCGGCAAGCCGCCCAAGCTCGCGGGGCACTCGACGGCTCCCCGGGACGACTCAGCCCCGCTGGTGCTCGCCGCCCGCGCGACGGTGTGCTGCGGGGCGATCGCGTTCGCGGGGGCGCAAGTCGGGTCCGGGGCGATCCTCGGCGATCAGAGCTACGTGCGGGAGCGCTCGAGAATCGGTCAGGGGTCGGTGATCGGGCGGGCGAGCGCGGTCGACAACGACGTCCTCATCGGGGCACGCGTGCGCGTGCAGACGGGCGTCTACCTGACCGCCTACTCCGTGGTGGAAGACGATGTCTTCGTAGGCCCGGGAGTCACCACCACCAACGATTCGACCATGGCCCGTCACGGCGCCGGGTTCGTGCTGGAAGGCGCAATGCTGCGACGTGCGTGCCGTGTGGGCGGCGGGGTCACGCTCTGCCCGGGCGTCGAGGTCGGCGAGGAAGCGTTCGTTGCTGCCGGAGCCGTGGTGACGCGGGATCTCCCCGCTCGAAGCGTCTCCATGGGAGTCCCGGCCCGTGTCGTGCGCGAGGTCGTCGACGCCGATCTTCTGGAGCGCTGGCGGTGAGGCTGGGGCGCCGCGCGCCACGGCGTACGAAGACGAAGGCTCTCGGAGCCGTTGCCGTGGCAGGTACGGGAGCCGCCGTGGGCCTCGAATACGTCCACGTGTGGCGGCGTGGGCGGGCGAGGCGGCAGACCGCCACCGGCGGGGGCGAAGTGCTGTCGGCCGGGGCGGAAGCGGCTCTGGAGACCGTCGAAGTCGCCGTCGAGGGCTACCGCACGGGATCGGTGAGCGAGAACGCGCTCCTCAATCTGCTGGTCTCGTTCTCGATCACCTTCGGGGTGGCACGAGCGAGCACGCACGTCATCCGGTCGCACGGCGGCAAACGGGTCGGCCCGTTTCGCAACCTGCGCGTGGGACGCCATCACATCCATCACTTCGTGCCCGGGATCATCCTGGCGTTCCTCGCCGGCGGAACGTCGATCACCGCCCGCGAACAGCGTCTGGACCCGTGGCTCGCCGTGCCCTTCGGCGTCGGGGCGGCGCTGACCTTGGACGAGACGGCCCTCCTGCTCCAGCTCGAGGACGTCTACTGGACCGAGGACGGCGTGGTATCGGTGCAGATCACCTTCGCCGCCATCGTGCTCCTGGCGACCGCGGCGGTGACCGTCCGGCTCCTGCGGCGGGGCGAGCGCAAGGTGCTCGGCGCCCCGGCGCCGGCCGACGCCGCGGTAGGCTCGACGGCGTGACCGACAGAGGTCTGACTCCAGGCGATCCGCTCGGTGGCGACGACGAGCGTGAGCGCCACCCGTCCGGACTCCCGCTGCCGCCGCGGGAGAGCGCGCGCTGGCAGGAGCCGGAGCCCGAGCAGGTTCCCCCCGCGTTGTGGCGCGGCGAAGAGCACGGCACCGTCACCCCGGGCTATTCATCGGCGCCGCCACCCGGGGCCGGAGGCTCGCGCTCTGCGCCCTTTCCTTCGCCGGCCGGAGGCGGTCAGCTCGTGCTGGCCGGCTGGTGGCGCCGCGTCGGCGCGACAGCGATCGACGGCCTCATCGTCGGCGCGGTTGCGCTGGCGATCATGGCGCCTCTCGGGGTCGGCATCTTCGCCTCGGGGAACAATGAGACGGGCGTCGTGGCCTTCGCCCTGGCCTTCGCGGCCGCCGCTCTCGTCGTCACGCTGGTGGCCTTCATCTACGCGCCCTTCCTGATGGCCCGGACCAACGGGCAGACCCTCGGACGCATGGCGACGGGGATCCGGGTCGTTCGCACGAGCGGTGAGCGGATGACCTTCGGCTGGGCCATGTTGCGCGAGGTGGTTGTCAAGGTGCTGCTGTTCAACGTGCTCCTGGGCTCGGCCAGTTTGGGCCTGGCCTACCTCGTCGACGTCCTCTGGCCGCTGTGGGATGAGGAGAACCGCGCGCTGCACGACTTCCTCGTGCAGACACGGACCGTGATGGCCTAGGCCCTACGCCTGTTGAGCCGTGGACGCGCCGCCCGCTGCCGAGTCGCGACCCGCGTCGGTCCAGATGATCTGCTCGCGACCTGGCCCGACGCCGACGAGGGCGATCGGGACACCGACGAAGTCAGAGAGGAAAGCGAGGTAGTCGCGCGCCGCAGCCGGAAGGTCCTCCTCGGTCCGGCACTCGGTGATGTCCTCGTCCCATCCCGGCAGGTCCTCGTAGGCTCCGGTGGCCTGGTGGAGGACCGACTGGTGGTACGGGTAGTGCTCGAAGGTGGCTTCGTCGGCCCCGCGGTAGCCCGTGCAGACGCGCAACGAGCCGAGTCCCGAGAGCACGTCGAGCTTCGTGATGACCAGGTGGGTGAGCGTGTTGAGGCGAACCGCATAGCGCAGCGCCACCAGGTCGATCCAGCCGACGCGCCGCGGACGTCCCGTGGTCGTGCCGTATTCCCCGCCCCCTTCACGGATCGCTTCCCCGAGCTCGTCGTCGAGCTCGGTGGGAAACGGGCCGGCGCCTACCCGCGTCGCATAGGCCTTGGCGATTCCCCAGATCTCGTCGATGTCCTTCGGGCCGGCGCCGCTGCCCGTGCACGCTGATGCGGCGACGGGATTCGAAGAGGTCACGAACGGATACGTGCCGTGGTCGATGTCGAGGAGGGTTCCCTGCGCGCCTTCGAAGAGCACGGTGTCGTCGCGATCCAGGGTGTCCCATACGAGCTTGGCGGTGTCGGCGATGTACCGCTCGATGCGATGGCCGTAGGTCAGGTACTCCTCGGTCATGGACTGCAGATCGAGCTCGGGGCTCTTGGCGAATGGGCGGAGGGTGAGGCGCTTGGGCTCCATGGCCGCCACGATCTTCTTCTTGAGGATCTTAGGATCCAGCAGGTCCTGCACCCGGATGCCGAGGCGCGCTGCCTTGTCGGCGTAACACGGACCGATTCCCCGGCGGGTCGTGCCGATCTGCAGCTTCCCGAGGCGCGCTTCGCCGGCGGTGTCGAGCAGCAGGTGGTACGGCATGATGAGGTGCGCGTTGGCCGAGATCCGCAGTCCGGAGAGGTCCACGGCCTTTGCCCTCAGCCCCTCGAGCTCCTCGGTCAGGACCTTGGGGTCGACCACCACGCCGTTGCCGACGGCGCAGAGCTTGCCGGGGTAGAGGATCCCGGAGGGGATGAGATGGAACTTCCACTTCACGCCCTCGCGGACGATCGTGTGCCCGGCGTTGTTGCCGCCCTGGAAGCGGATGACCAGATCGGCCTGCTCTGCGAGCAGGTCGGTGATCTTGCCCTTGCCTTCGTCGCCCCATTGGGCGCCCACGATCACGATGCCTGGCATGCGGCAGTGAGTCTAGGGTGCCCGGCTCGGCGGGTGGTCAGCTCCGGAGGCGACGCGCGGCGTAGGACTCGCCGTCCGGCACTTCGAAGGGTCCGGGCGCCTGGTCTCCGTAGCGCAGAACTCCGCCGGGTGCAGGTTCGGGGAGGGCGAGGTCGACCTGCATTCGCGCGTCCTCTCCGAAGAGCGGCAGCGGGTCGCCGCAGATCTCGATGAGTCGTGAGACCGTACGATCGCCGATCTGATCGCGCAGCTCGTGATCTGAGAGATTGGTCGTGCCCATGATCGCCCGGCCGTCCTCGTAGCGGGCGTTGACGATCGAATACAGCTGCTCGATGACCCAGGGACTTGTCTTCTCGGCGCCGACGTCGTCGATGTGCAGCAGCTCGACCGCGGTCAACCGATCCAGCAACTCACCCAGCGACGGGCCGGGTCCGTCGCCATAACTGTCGCGCAGAACTCCGAGAAGGCGGGGCAGCGAGTAGATCGCGACGGAATGCCCGCGTCGGAGCGCCTCCGCCGAGACCAGCATCGCCAGAGTGGTCTTCCCCGTCCCGACGTCCCCCTCGAACCAGATCCCGCGCCCTCGCGCAAGCTGGTCAGGCAGTGTGTCGACGTAGCGGCGGACCGCATTGACGACGTGCGGCTGGATCTGGGTGACCGGCGGACGGTCGAAGGAGACCCCCTGATAGCGGCGCGGGATCACCGCGGCGAGCGATCGCGCCTTGCGCTTTGCTATCCGGCGCGGGCGACAGCTGCAGTCGGATGCGCGCCGGTTGCTCTCGTCGAAGACGAATCCCGAGCCGTCGCAGCGATCGTCAGGACAGGTGTTCACCTAGATGGTCGATCCGGTGGTCCGTGCGGGCCCGCCATCCGGTGGTGCGGGAACTTGGAATCAGCCATCTGTCTACAAGTCATACCGATCGGGGCCGACGTAGGACATGAACCTCGGATACTCCTTCTGGAAGGTGAGTTCGACGTTCGCCAGGCCGCCGTTGCGGTGCTTGGCGACGATGAGATCCGCGATGCCCTCGCGCTCTGAGTCCTTGTCGTAGTACTCGTCCCGATAGACGAACATCACGAGGTCCGCGTCCTGCTCGATCGATCCCGATTCACGCAAATCCGAGAGCATCGGCCGCTTGTCGTGGCGCTGCTCCACGCCACGGTTGAGCTGGGAGAGGGCGATGACCGGGACGTCGAGCTCTCGCGCGAGGGTCTTGAGCCCGCGGGAGATCTGGCCGACCTGCTCCACGCGATTGTCCGTCGCGCCGTCGCCCCGCATGAGCTGGAGGTAGTCGATGAGGATGAGGCCGAGCCCGTCGGCCTGCTGTTGCGCCAGCCGACGGGCCTTCGCGCGAACGTCGAGAACGGAGAGCTCCGACGAGTCGTCGATGAACAGGGGCGAACTCGCCAGGCGGTTGGAGGCGGCCAGGATCTTCGCCCAGCGGCTCTCGGGCACCTTGCCCTTGCGAAGGTCGTCACCCTTGATGGACGCCTGCGACGCGATGAAGCGCTGCGCGAGCTCTGACTCGGACATCTCGAGCGAGAACAACGCGACCGCCTTGCCGTTCTCGAGCGCTGCGTGCTCCGCGAAGTTCGCCATCAGGGCGGACTTGCCCATGGACGGCCTGGCGGCGAGGATGATGAGGTTGCCCGATTGGAAGCCGCCCGTGACCGTGTCCAGCGCGTCAAAGCCGGACGGGGTGCCGGTGATCGACGTCCCCTCGCGCGACAGCTTCTCCAGCTTGTCGAGCTCGGCCGAGAGAACGTCATGGATTGATTGGAAGTCCTTGCGACGGTCGTCGTGGGCAACCTCGAGGATCGCGCGCTCGGCCATGTCGACGAGTTCGCGCGGGGGCGCTTCGTGGGAGTGGACGCGCGACTGGATGTCGTAAGAGGCGTGAAGCAGCCTGCGCAGGAGCGCGTTGTCGCGGACGATCTTCGCGTACTGACGAACGTTGCCGACAGACGGCACGGCCGCCGATAGGAGGTCGATCGCGCCCCGGCCGCCGACCGCGTCGAGCTGGCCGGCCTGCTTGAGATGCTCCTGCAACGTGAGGGCGTCGACAGGCTCGCCGATGGAATGCAGGTCGAGCATCGCCTGGTAGATCGCCCCATGCCCTGGGCGGTAGAAGTCTGCCGGCTTGAGCTTCTCGTCGATGATCAGAGCGGGCAGCGTGGTGTCCGACAGGAGCACGGCGCCCAGGACCGATTGCTCGGCTTCGAGGTTCTGGGGAGGAGCGAGGCCCGGCCCGGAGCCGTTGCCGGCGGTGCCGTTCGTCGTGCGGTCAGAAGTGCTCATCGGGCGATCGAGTCTAGGTGCGCCTACGGCGTCGGCCCGAGACCACCCCGCAAACAGGGTGGACTTGTCGCACAGTCGTGACAGGGCTGCGCACATTGCGCTCGGTTGGCTCAAAGCATGAGAGTGCCCTTACCGATTGGTGGAGTCCAAGCTAGACTCAGCTCGATGTCCGAGCAGAACGATCCAGGCCCGGCGCAGAGGCGCAGTCCACACGCCGAGATCTCCAACCAGATCTCACGGATCCAGTCGACGTACTACGGCAAGGGGCCGCTCAGAGCGAAGACGTACATGCAGGACGATCTGGTCTGCTGCGTCCTCGAAGAGACCTTCACGCGAGCCGAGAAGACGCTGATCCGGCGAGGCGAGCGGGAGTCCATCCAGAGGATCCGGCGGCAGTTCCAGGAGGCAGTCAAGGAGGAGTTCATCGGCGTCGTCGAGCAGGTGACCGGACGCAAGGTCCGAGCCTTCATGAGCGACACCGACGTCGACAATGACATCTCCGTGGAGACCTTCCTCATGGCCGAAGACCGGACCTCGATGGAGAAGTTCGAGAAGGACGCGAAGCAGACGGACTGACGAAACCCGAGCGGCTCGCGCCCATCGGGGCACCGCGGTCGAGCTACTTCTGCTCGACCACCATCGTCTTGACCGTCGCAGTGATGTTGTCGCCGACCTCGACTACCACCATGCGGGTGCCCACCGTCTTGATCGGCTCGTCGAGATGGACCTTGCGCTTGTCGAGCTTCATGCCGCGAGCGTCACGGATGGCGTCCACGATGTCCTGCGAGGTCACCGAGCCGAACAGGCGGCCGTCGTCTCCGGCCTGATGCGCGATGGTAAGGACGGTCTTGTTGAGCAGGGCGGCGTTCTCCTGCGCCTTGTCGGCGGCATCGGCCAGCGCGCGATCGACCGACACCTGACGCTGCCGCGCGGTCTCGATCGATCCCTTGGTGGCCGGCTGCGCGAGCTTGCGCGGAATGAGGAAGTTGCGCAGATAGCCCTTGGAAACGTCCACGACCGTCCCACGCTCGCCGAGCGCCTCGATGTCCTGGAGAAGGATCGCCTGGGGCACGGCTTCAGTCCCGGTCGCGGTCGCGCTTTGACCGGCCGCCCGGCCGCTCGTCGCCCGTGTCACCCGAAACGTAGGGCAGCAGCGCCAGCTCTCTCGCGCGCTTGACCGCGCGAGCCACCTGGTTCTGATGGCGCCGGCACGCGCCGGTAATGCGGCGCGAACGGATCTTGCCCCGGTCAGAGACGAACTTGCGCAGCGTGCCTACGTCCTTGTAATCGACCTGGTCGATCTTGTCGCGGCAGTACGGGCAGGACTTCCGACGCCCGGACCCGGGACCGCCCTTCTTGGTGTCACGCCGGCGCGTGGGCCGGCTGCGCTGTTTCGCCACGTCAAATCCTCTCGATGCTCTAAGTCGCCTGAAGTCGCCGACGCGCACGCGCGCACGGGTCCGACCTCGGCGAGCAGTGTAGCCGGGACGGTCCGCCTAGTGTCCTGAGTCAGAAGTTCGACGGGCATCCGGCGGCGCCGGGCCGCGTCTGCCGCCACCCCGACGACCACAGCCGGACCACCCGTACGACGGTGAAAGTCGGTCATCGGCAACATACCCCGGCACTCACCAGCTACACACGAACTTCCGACTCAAGACACTAGAAGGGGATGTCGTCGTCCGCCGGAGCCGAAGAGGCCCCCGAGGAGGCGCCGGCGGGCTGGAAGTCGCGGCTGTCGACCGGAACGTCGGACCGGGGAGTGAAGCCGTTTGAGCCGCCACCCTCAGCGTCATCTCGCCCTCCGAGGAACTGCACGGAGTCGGCGATGATGTCGACGGACTGTCGCGTCCCAGACCCGTCCTTGGCCTCCCACTCCCGCCACTCCAGGCGCCCGTCGATCGCGATCGGGCGACCCTTGCTCAAGAAGCGCGAGCAGTTCTCACCCTGAGCGCCCCAGACGGTGACGTCGAAGTAGTTCGGCTTGTCCGCCCACTGCCCGTCCGCTCCCTTGCGACGGGTGTTGCAGGCCACGCGCAGCGAGCACACGGACATCCCGCTGGGCAGCGAGCGCAACTCAGGATCACGAGTCAGGTTGCCCGTGAGTACGACTCGATTGATGTTGGTGGCGGCCAAGGAGATCTACCTCGCTTAAGAGTGAGACGACGGATGCATCGGTCAGCCGAGACTAGTTCCACCGGCGGCGGCAGCGGCCGTTCTTGCCCCACTATCCGCAGAGTTGTTCCGAAGTCGTGACGTTTCGGGGCGGCGGCATGGCATCCCGAATCGTCGGAAGAAAAGCTACTCGTCGGCGCCGTCGCCGGTGGCGACGAACGCCGGGCGCTGCTCGGGCGGCGCCGGCGTGCCCGGCTTCAACTTGATCACGCGATAACGGACGACGCCATCCGTGATCTTCAGCGAGTGATCGAGTGCCAACAGCAGTTCCGGCGTGGCGTGGAACTGGATGAGGTGGTAGCTCGCGTCCTTGTGCTTGCGCACCTCGTACGCGGTGGGTCGCACTCCCCAGTCGTGGACGCCAAGCAGCTCGCCCTGCTTGACGATCATCGTCTCGACGTCGGCGAGGATCTTCTCCTGCCGATCCTCGTCGAGGCCTGAATCGAGCAGGAGGTTCAAATCGTACGTTAGGGGTGCATGCGCCATGCCGGTCGCACACCCTAGCAATGGGGGCGAGCCCGCCCGACCGCGCTCCTAGGACCCGATATGCGCTCTTCAATTCTCCGCCGGCTGCGATGGGACAGGGTCGCGGGAGCGGGCTTGGTCGTCCTGGCGGTCACCACGGTCGTCCTCTCCTCGCGGATCTCACCGCCTCCGTCCTCGTTGCCGCCGGACGAGCCTGTGATGCCCGCCCCGCAGAAGGGGCAACCGTCCCGGACGAGCAGGCCTGCCCGTCGACCATCCCGCCCGAACTCCGGCCGCCCGGCGAGAACCGATGGCAGACGAAGACCGGCCGGCGGCGCACGTAGAAGGAGGCGCGCGTCACGGCGAGGCAGGCCAACGTCGCGGAGACTCGTTCACGAGCCCGCCAGAGCCCTTGAAGCGCCCCACAGGCCTGCGCCTGCCAGCCAGCCTGGTCCTTCGGTCGTCGCCGCTCCGGCCCCCGCCGGACCACCGGGTTCGAGCAGTGCCGCACTCCCTCCGGCCCCTCCCGGCCCCGCGGAGTTCACCTTCGAAGAAGGTTGACGAAGCCCGCATCGAGAGATCAGGCGGAGAGCGCTCGAGCCTTCGCCCGGATGTCGGCGATCTGCTCGTCGATCCAATTCCCCGGGTCACGCTGCGTGATGATCTTCTTGAGTCCTTGGGAGCGCCGTGCGCGCTCTTCAGGGCCCATCGTGAGTGCCGAGTGGATGGCGTCCGCGAGCTCTTGGACATCGAAGGGATTGACCGAGAGAGCGAACTCGCCCAGCTCCTCGTGGGCCCCGGTGTTCTCCGAGAGGATCGAGACGCCGTTGCGCTCGTTCACCAGCGGTCCTTCCTTCGCCACGAGGTTCATCCCGTCGAACATGGCGTTGACCATCATGACGTCGTAGTGCTTGTAGGACGCGACGGCCTCGTCGAGATCGTCACGGAGCTTGAGGTGGATCGGCATCCAGTCCGGCGTGCCGTGCCGGTGGTTCACGACGGCGACCAGCGCCTCGATGCGCTCGAGGTACTCCGCGTATTCAGGGACATCGGTCCGCGACGGAATGAGCTGCGCGGTGAAGGTGATCCGCTCGGAGAACTCGGGATGCTGTTCGAGGAAGATGTCGAAGGCGGTGAAGCCACGCAGTACGTTCTTCGACAGATCGGCACGGTCCACGCGCAGGATCGCGAACTCCCGCCGACGACTCAGCATCCGCTCCTCGAACTCCTTGACCCGCGGGCGTCGCGCGACCGCGCGGGTCGCCTCATAGTCGATCGGGAGCGGATACGGCCGCACCCAGACCTCGCGCCTCCCGGAGTGGACGACCCCCGCGTCCATGTCGACGTCGAGGTCCATCAGGTCGCGGCAGCACTGCAGGAAGTTGCGCTGGTAGGAGCGGGTGTGGAAGCCGATGATGTCGTTGGAGAGCAGCCCGGAGTAGAGCTCGTTGCGCATCTCGGTGGGAAGCACACGCCACGCGTCCGGCTGGGTCCACGGTATGTGGATGAAGTGGTGCAGGAAGGCGTCGGGCCGCGCCTCTCGGATCATGCCCGGCAGGGTGTAGAAGTGGTAGTCGTGGACCATGACGACCGGCTCCTCGAGCCCGTCGATCTCCTCGAGGACAGCGTCGGCCAGGTCGCGGTTGACCGCGTTGTAGCCTTCCTCGAACGCCTGCACCTCGTTGCGCCGGATGTCGGGCGCGTTGCTCAGATCCCAGAGGTAGTGCTGGATGAACCAGAGCATCGGGTTGGCGATGACGTTGTAGAAGCTGTCGTAGGCCTCGGAGTCTGAGTTCACCAGCCGGATCGAGAACTCGCCGCCCTCCGGTGCGGAGACCTGGAACGGCCGGCCGCCGTTCTCCTCCGCGACCTCGACGTCGCGGTCGGTCATGGCGCTGGCGATCCAGGTGGCCTGGCGATACGAGGCCAAGCCGGTCAGGGCCGTCACCAGCCCCCCGGTGCCGCGCTTCATCGAACCGTCCTCCTGGAAGGTCACCGGCCCGCGGTTGGAGACGAGCACGAGGGGCGCGGAGGCGTCCGCGGTCTTCACGCGGTCGCGGCTCCTTCGGTGAAGATCCGCAGGTAGTCGCGCAGGTAGCGAGGAGTCAGGAAGTGCTCGCGGACGTGCTGCTTGCCGCGCCGCCCGAGTTGACGCCCGAGATCTGGATCCTCGAGTATCTCCAACGACCGGGCGGCGCACTCCTCGACCGAGCCGACCAGATACCCCGACACTCCGTCCTCGATCTGCAGCGGGATGCCGCCGACGTCGCCGCCGATGAACGGACGGCCCTTCCACAACGCCTCGGAGACGGTCAACCCGAAGCCCTCGCGGGTGGACTTCTGCACGAGGACGTCCGCCAGTGACTGGAACGCGTTGACCTCGATGGGCCCGACGTTGTTGAAGTTGTTGAGGATATGGATGTCGGGATCGCCGGCCGCGTGAGCGATGGTGGAGTTGTAGAAATCCCATCCCTCCGGGTCGTCGGACGCCATCGAGCCGACGAGCGCGAGCTGGATGTCGGGTCGCTTCTCCTTGACGATCCGGTAGGCGTCGATGACTCCGAGCGGGTCCTTCCAGGGATCGAAGCGCGATACCTGGCAGATCATGGGACGCTCGACGTCGATGCCGAAGTGCCCGACGACGAAGGTCGCGTCGTCGACGGAGAGCGCCATGTTCTTCGGCGCGAGGGGATCGATGGCCGGCGGGACGATGTTCACCCCGCCGTTCATGCCTTCCGGGACGTAGTCGGCCACGTGGAACAGGGAAGCCGGGTAGGGCTCGAGGTAGGGGAGGAGCTGCGCGATCGTGTCCGGGTTGGGCGTCGAGACGTCGATGTGGCAGCGCCAGATCCAGTGCCGTGCCTTCTCAGGGGCGAGCGAGAGCATGGCGGCCGGCTGCGGGTCGTGGACGATGCAGTAGTCCCAATCGCGCTCGAGCTCGCGGGCGTTCATCTCGTTGTACTGCCGCCACACCGCCCATTCCTCCTCAGAGAGGTCCTGCGGCGAGCCCTGAAGCGCATTGTGCATCAGCTTGGTGGAGTTGAAGAACTCCTCGCGCCCGAAGATGACCTGCCATTCGGTGTCGAGCCCGACGTCTCGCATCAGCGGGACCAGCGTGTACAGGATCTCAGAGACACCGCCGCCGAAGGCGGTGGCGCTCAGATGCACGACCCGTTTGCCCTTCAGGGGGGCGGCGAGCTCGCGTATCTCCTCCACGAGGGGCCGCCCGACGATGTGCGTGTAATCGGCCAGGCTCTTGGCGGCCAGCGCGACGGGTTGCAGCACCTGCTCGGACTCCTACTCAGAAAAAGGGACGTCGGCCCGCAGCACCATAGCCAGAAGTGCGGCGGGGGCGGGCGGCCCTACCGCTCGGCGAGCGTCACCTGCACGTCACGAACCTCATCGGCGCGCTGGATCTTCAGGGTCACCTTGTCGCCTGGCTTGTAGAGCGAAATGGCCTTGGAGAGGTCGTCGGCGTCGTCGATCGGTGTCTCCTCGACGCCGGTCACGACATCGCCACCCGTCTTGAACGGTCGACCCTGGAACGTCCGCGTGTCGCCGCCGCCCTTGAGCTTGGCTCGCTGTGCCGGCCCGCCGGGCGAGATCTCCTGCAGCCACGCGCCCTTCGAGACCGCCAGGTCGAACTCCTCGACCAGCTGGGGATAGAGCTCCACGGACGAGACGCCGAGGTAGGCGTAGTCGGCTGTCCCGTCCTCGCGCAGCTGCGCGAGCGACCGGCCGACGAGGTCGACGGGAACGGCGAACCCCACGCCCTCGCCTCCGCCCGAGTTGGTCTTTATCTGCTGATTGATGCCGATGACCTTGCCGTCCGCGTTGAGCAGCGGGCCGCCCGAGTTGCCCGGGTTGATGGCGGCGTCCGTCTGCACGGCGCCCGAGATCTGAAAGTTCGTCAAGGAGGCGATCGAGCGGTCCAGCGCGGACACGACGCCCACCGACAGCGATTGGCGTTCGCCGAAGGGGGAGCCGAGCGCGGCGACCGGTGATCCGACCTTGATGTCGGAGTCCTTGCCGAGCGGCAGTGGGTGGAGGTCCAGGCCCTTGGGATCGATCTTGAGCAGGGCGATGTCGGCGTCGGGGTCGTCACCCACGATCTTGGCTTCCACCTTGTTGCCGTCGGCGAGCTCGACGAAGACCTGCCGCGCTCGCTTCGCGTCGCGTCCCTCGCCTTGCGTCACGACGTGGGCGTTGGTCGCGATCTCACCGCTGCCGTTGAGCACGAAGCCCGATCCGAGGCCGCCACCGCTGCCCGGGTCCGGCCCGCGGGAGGGCGCGGAGTCGAGACCGGCTTGGCCGAAGAGCGAGACCACCGTGACCACTCCGGGGGCCTCCGTCTTGTAGATCGCCTCCGGCTTGAACTTCCCGTCCCCGATGGCTTGCACCACCTCGACGCGGCTGGTGGTGGTCTGCGTCGGGGCCGTCTGGGTGCCGGCTTCGGCTCGATTGGCCGAGGAGGAGGAGCTGCCGCCGAGTGCGGGACGCTCCCGGTCGTTGTCAGAGCCGCCGCAACCGGAGATCAGGAGCGCCAGGCCGACGCCGGCTGTCGCGAGCGGGATGCGGCTCATGCCGGGAGCTTCAGCGAGAAGGTGGTCGATCCCGGCGTCGAAGCGACAGCGAGCTCGCCGCTCATGCGCTCCGCCAGCTCGCGAGCGATGGCGAGGCCGAGCCCGGCGCCGTGCGCGTCGTTTGAGGAGAAGAACGGCTCGAAGATGTGAGGCATGGTCTGGCGTCTGATTCCCAGGCCGGCGTCATGGACCTCGACGTGCACCGATCCGTTGTGGCGCTGGGCCGAGACTTCGATCGGGGTACCCGCCGGGGTGTGGACGAGGGCGTTGTCTATGAGGATACGAATGACCTGCGCTACCCGCTCGGGATCGCACTCGATCTCGATGGGTTGGTATGGAAGCTCCAGCGCCAGCTCGGATCGGTGGCGCGCCAGAGCCGGCGTGAACTCTCCGGCGACGTCACGGGCGAGCTCGCGCACGTCGGTCAGCTCGGGTCGCAACTCGAGCGCACCGGACTCCAGCCGCGACAGGTCGAGGAGCTCTGTCGCCAGCGTCCGCAGCCGCTCGACCTGCCCGCGGATCTGCCCGAGGAACTGGGCGCGGGTGTCGGGGTCGAGGTCCTCGTCCTCGAGCAGCTCGAGGAACCCGCCGAGCGAGAAGATCGGGGTGCGCAACTCGTGCGAGGCGGTGGCGATGAACTGCTTGCGGGCGAAGTCCAGCCGGGAGAGCTGCTGCTGCATGTCGGCGAAGGCGGAGGCGAGCCGTCCGAGCTCGTCGTCTGAGTCCGCCTCGACCCGGTTGGAGAAGTCGCCCGCGGCCACGGCTCGCGCGGCGCGCTCCAGACGCCGCACGCGGGCCGACAGCGCGCGGGCGACCAGGAAGCCCGCCAACAGTGTGACGGCAAGGGCGATGGCGCCCGCCACGACGAGCTGGCGCCGGATGAAGTCGACATTGGCCTGAACGTCTCCCAGGTCGGTCGAGAACACGGCGATCGACTGCACCGGGCCGCTGCGGCGGCGTTGGCGCAGCGGAACGGCGGCCTGGGCCATGCGTCCACGACGCGTCGGCTCAGAGCCCGTGGCGGTGCGTTTCTGGCGGAGCGCCTCCTGGGCCACTCCCTGGGTGTCCTGGAGCAGCGAATCCTGATTGCCGACCGGGCCGGCGGAGTCCGCCTTGGCGAAGAGCTGCTCCTGGTCGCCTCGTGCGAAGCCCAGCACGACGACGCGGGCGCTCGAAGCCGCCGAGGCCTCACGCACGCGCCCAGTGAGCTCCTTGGCGCTCAGCTGGGTGCTCTCCCCCTGCAGCGGCCGTGCCGCCCGGCGCGAGTCCGTCGCGAGATCGCGCAGCTTCTGGTCGCGCAACGCGTCCCCCAACCGGGGAGCGACGTACAGGTACACGATCCCGATCGCCGTCATGACGATCAGGCCGAAGATGACGGCGAGCCGGCTTCGCAGGGAGCGGATCGCCATGGCCGGCCTACGCCGCGTCGCGGAAGCGGTAGCCGACGCCCCTCACCGTGAAGATGTAGTCGGGCTCCTTGGCGTCGCGCTCGAGCTTCTCACGAAGGTGGCGGATGTGGACGTCGATCGTGCGCGGGTCGCGGTAAGCCGAATCACCCCAGACGCGCGCGAGCAGCATGTCACGCGTGTACACGCGGCCCGGGGCACGGGCGAGCGCGGTGAGGATCTCGAACTCCACGAACGTCGTCTGCACCACCTCCCCGCGCACGGTGACGGAGCGCTTTCCGGGGTCGATGCAGACGTCGAGCGACTGGATCGGCTGGTCCTCGTCCGGGTCGATCTGGCGCATCCCGGCGCGTCGCAGGGCGGCCTTGACCCGCGAGCGGAACTCACGCATGGAGAAGGGCTTGGTGATGTAGTCGTCGGCGCCCAGCTCAAGCCCGAGGACCTTGTCGATCTCCTCGGACTTGGCGGTCAGCATGATGATCGGGACCGACGAGTGCGCGCGCAGGCGCCGACAGACCTCGAGGCCGTCCATCAGCGGCAGCATCAGGTCGAGCACCACGAGGTCGAAGGGCTGCTCGCCGAAGCGTGCGAGCGCCTCGGGTCCGTCGGACGCCTGGACGACGTCGTAGCCGTCCCTCTGCAACGGGAACGAGAGAAGCGTCTGGATGGGCTGCTCGTCGTCGACGAGGAGTATGCGCGGCGTCCGATCCATTGAGTGCCCAAGGGTAGGCTGGGCCTCCATGCTCGACCCCAGGGTCTACCGGGCGGCGTTCGTGCCGCTCCTGCTGGCCCTCTTCGTGGCGGCGTTCTCGCTCGAGCGGCGTCCCCCGGCGCGGACCACCCCGCTGGGTACCGAGA
>JACCYI010000207.1 GCA_013696535.1 Solirubrobacterales bacterium | reverse complement strand
ACTCGACGGACCCGGAAGCCGTCCGCCGCGCCACGCAGGAAGCGCAGCACGATGCACTCCTGTTGCTCCGGGCTGAGCTGCTTGACGCACAAGAGCAGCTCGGCATGGGTCAGATCGGCGATGATCGAGTCTTCGGGACCCTCGGTGACCTGATCTGCATCACGCATGTCGGCCGCGGTCACCTCGAGTTTGTACCGGCTCGACTTGATGTGGTCACGAATGATATTGCGCGCGATCGTGATCAGCCATGCGCCGACATCACGGCCCTGGAAGCTGACACTGTCGATCCGACGCAGTGCACGGGTGAAGGTCTCGCTTGCGAAGTCCTCGGCAAGGTACCGGTCGCGAACGCGGAAGAAGATATAGCGGAACACCAGGTCGACGTAGGCGTCGTAGATGAGTCCGAACGCCTCGGCGTTACCCTCCTGCACCTGCTGGACCAAGGCCCAGACAGCACCTGGTTCGCCCGGCGTACAGTCGCCGTCCGGCGCAGCGTCCCGGGCGTGGGTCGTCAGCTGGACAGGGCCATTGTGGTGCCTTCCCGCGTCAATGGCCGAGCCTCCTCATCGCATCGAGCCGGGCCCGGATCAGGCGCGGCTTGCCGCCGCGTACGAAACGTACTCACCCTTCGCGCTGGTGCCATGAATTGTCGCCGATTCGAGATCACGCTCCTCGAAACTGCGGTTGACCCCGCGTCGGGCCTAGGGTTACCCGACCGTGGGCATCGTGGGTCCGCGTGGCGACATCGTCGGCCAGAGAGGACGAAGCGCTGATGTCCGAGTTCGGGGACAACGTCGCCGACTTCGTACGCGACAATGTCGCCGACCTCGTACGCGCAGCCGCCCGACGAGCCCCGCACCGGCTGGCCCTGGTGGCCGATCCGACCAGCCGGCTGCGCGTGGGGCAGCCAGCCAGTCTCACCTGGGCCGAGCTGGACGATCGGGTGGACGCGGTTGCCGGTGCGTTGGCCGCACGTGGGCTGCGCTTCGGTGACCGGGTGGCGCTGCGGATGGCGAACACGCTGATTTTCCCAGTGGCCTACTTCGCGATCCTGCGTGCGGGGTTGGTCGTCGTTCCGGTCAATCCCGCCTACACCGCCCGGGAGCTCGGCCACATCCTCTCCGACTCCGGAGCACGTCTGATGATCACCGGACCCGAGCTCGCGGAGCCGGTCGGCCTGGAGCACGCCGCGTACCCGCAGGAGATGGAGTTGCTCGTCGGCCTACCGGCCCAGGACCGGAGAACGGATGTCGAGTTCGAGCCGGTGGGTGGTGGCGAGGACCTCGCCGTGCTGATGTACACCAGCGGCACCACAGGTCTGCCCAAGGGGGCGATGCTCCCGCATCGCGCCCTGTTGGCCAATCTCGACCAATGTTCGATGCTGCGGCCCCTGCCGATGACTGGGGCTGACGTTGTACTCCTCGCCCTTCCGCTTTTCCATGTCTATGGCCTGAATGCCGCACTCGGGATGTTGGCTCGCACCGGCGCCACCGGCGTCCTCATGGAGCGCTTCGACGTAGCGGCGAGCCTGGTGGTCATGGCCGATCAGCGAGTGACCAATGTCCCGGGGGCCCCGCCGATGTATGTGTCCTGGTTGGCTCAGGCCGATCGTGGACAGCTCGCTCGAGCCTTCGCCGACGTGCGTCTGGCCACCTCCGGAGCAGCCCCGCTGCCGGCCGATGCCCTCGAAGCGATGCGCGAGCTCGGTGTGCAGGTGCACGAGGGTTACGGCTTGACCGAGACCGCTCCGGTGCTGACCTCCAGCCTCGCCACCGGACGGATCAAGGCCGGTTCCATCGGTCAAGCCATTCCCGGCGTGGGACTGCGGCTCGGCGAGGAGGCCCGTCAACCCGACGGCGACCCGACGGCCGGGGCCGACCCCGACGATCCCTTCGACGATCCCGAGGCCGAAGAGGGCGCGACTGGGGAGATCATCGTCCGCGGCGACAACCTCTTTCTCGGCTACTGGCCCGACGCGTCCGGAGGACCGGAGGCCGACGGCTGGTTCCCGACCGGGGACGTGGCCTACCGCGACTCCGACGGCGACCTGCATCTCGTCGACCGCCGCCGGGATCTGATCCTGGTGAGCGGCTTCAACGTGTACCCGCGCGAGGTCGAACTCGTGCTGGCCGGTCACCAGCAGATCGACGAGGCGGCCGTCCTGGGCGTGCAGAATCCGGCGACCGGAGAAGGAGTCCGGGCAATCGTGGTGCTCTCCGAAGGTGCCGAGCTGACCGAGGCTGATGTACGCACGTACGCGGCCACCCAGCTGGCGCGGTTCAAGTGCCCGACC
>JACCYI010000202.1 GCA_013696535.1 Solirubrobacterales bacterium | reverse complement strand
GGTGAGGTGCTGCGCTCGTGAGCTTTGAGTTCCTCGCATCCGACGGCGCGGACGGCGCCGTCGCCCGCAGCCCGATGGAGCGCGTCGCAAAGGCGGCCGGCGCCCGTTTCGAAGTCCGCGATGGCTGGAACGTCGCCGTCGGCTTCCCGACCGGATCGGCCCGGGCCGCGACCGTCGGCTGGACGGACACCGCGCACTTGGGCAAGCTCGAGATCCAGGCGTCGCCGGCCGATCTCGCGGCGATCGTCGCCCGATGCGCCGGCGGCGCCGAACTCGAGTTCGGCCGCGCGAGCCGCGCAGCCGATGCGTGGTGGTGTCCGCTCACCGACCAGCGAGCGATGATCCTCTGCGAGCCGGGCGTCACGGCACGGTTGCGCGAGGCCCTCGAAGAGGCGGTCGCCGAGGTTCCCGGCCTCGCAAGCCTGACCGAGGTCACGACGGTGTACGCCGCCCTCACCATCTGCGGCCCCCAGGCGCGCGAGGTCTTCGCTCGTTTCTGTGCTCTGGACTTGCGGGAGGTCTCCACGCCGGTTCACGGCTTGCGGCCCGGCTCGGTGGCGCGCGGCCCGGGCCTCGTGCTTCGCGAGTCCGAGGACCGCTTCCTGATGCTCTTCGGCTGGGCGCTCGGCGAGTACATGTGGACCGTCGTGGCCGACGCCGCCCAACACCTCGGCGGAAGCCCCGCCGGCATCGAAGCGCTCTCGGCGCTCGAGGAGGCCCTTCCCCGTGCTTGACATCCTTCGCAAGCGGCGGATGTGGCGGCGCCGCTCCGAGCTCAAGCCGTCCTATGACGTGGTGATCATCGGCGGCGGCTCGCACGGGTTGGCGACGGCCTTCTATCTGCGCAAACTCGGGATCACCAACGTCGCGATCCTCGAGAAGAGCTACATCGGGTCGGGCGCGGCGGGTCGCAACACCACGATCCTGCGCTCGAACTACAAGACCGCGGAGGGTGCCCGGTTCTACGACGCCTCGGTGAAGCTCTACGAGGGGCTCTCGCAGGACCTCAACTTCAACCTGATGTTCTCCCAGTGCGGCCATCTGACGCTCGCCCATACCGACCGGGCGAAGTTCGTCATGGCCAACCGGGCCGAAGGCAACCGGCTGCAGGGCATCGATTCGCGCCTGATCGGCCCCGAGGAGATCAAGAAGCTGGCACCCGCCATGGTGGTCGACGAGAACGCGACCTATCCGATCCAGGCGGCGCTCTATCACCCTCCGGGCGGGATCATCCGGCACGACGCGGTGGTGTGGGGCCTGGCCCGCGGCGTTGACGCCGGCGGAGCCGAGATCCACCCCTACACCGAGGTCACCGGCATCGACCGCACGAACGGATCGGTGAGCGGGGTGCGGACCAATCGCGGCACGATCAAGACCGGCACGGTCCTGAACTGCACCGCGGGTTGGAGCAGCCTCATCTCCGACATGGCCGGCGTGCCGCTGCCGATCACCACCCACATCCTGCAGGCGATGGTCACCGAGCCGGTCAAGCCGCTGCTGGACGTCGTGATCGTCTCGTCGCAGATGCACGTCTACATCTCCCAGACCGATCGCGGCGAGTTCCTGATGGGCGCCGAGATCGAGCCGTGGACGACCTACCGCATGAACGGCACGTTGAACTTCCTCCAGGACGTGACCCGGCACGCGCTCGAGCTCTTCCCGCAGCTCGAGCGAGCTCGGATCCTGCGCTCGTGGGCCGGCCTCTGCGACTTGAGCCCCGACTACTCGCCCATCCTCGGCAAGACGGAAGTCGACGGCTTCCACGTCAGCGCCGGTTGGGGCACGTACGGGTTCAAGGCCGCTCCCATCGTGGGCCAGACCCTGGCCGAGCTCGTGGCCACCGGGAAGACGCCGGACCTCATCGAGCCGTTCAAGCTCGAGCGCTTCTACGAAGACCGGCTCGTGTCCGAGCTGGCCGCCGCCGCCGTCAGCCACTAGTCCAGGGAGCCCGTACGCAATGAAGAGCAGCCTCGAGATCGCCCAGGACGCCCAGCTGCAGCCAATCGAGACGATCGCGGGGAGAATCGGGCTGGAGCCGGAGGAGATCGAGCCCTATGGGCGCTACAAGGGCAAGGTGCCGCTCTCGGTGATCGATCGGCTTGCGGACGGGCCGACCGGCAAGCTCGTCTGCGTCGCCGGCATCACGCCCACCAAGGCCGGGGAGGGCAAGACGACCACCGCGGTGGGTCTCACCCAGGGCCTGGGCGCGATCGGCAAGAGCCCGGTCCTGTGCCTGCGCGAGCCGTCGCTCGGCCCCGTCTTCGGCATCAAGGGCGGCGCGGCCGGCGGGGGCCACACGCAGGTCGTGCCGATGGAAGATCTCAACCTCCACTTCACGGGTGACATCCACGCGATCGGCGCCGCCAACAACCTGCTCGCCGCGATGCTCGATGCGTCCATCCTGCACAAGAACCCGCATGGCATCGACGCCCTGCGTATCGGCTGGCGGCGTGCGGTGGACATGAACGACCGCACCCTCCGCGAGATCACGATCGGCCAGGGCGGGCGCCCCAACGGCTACCCCCGGGAGACCGGCTTCGACATCACCGCGGCTTCCGAGGTGATGGCCATTCTCGCCATCTCGCGTGACCTGCCCGATCTGCGTCGCCGGTTGGGCGCGATCACCGTGGCGTACTCATTCGACGGCGAGCCGGTCACCGCGGAGAAGCTCGGGGCGGCGGGCGCCATGGCGGTCCTGCTCAAGGAGGCGATCAAGCCGAACCTGATCCAGACCCTCGAAGGGCAGCCCTGCCTCATGCACTGCGGGCCGTTCGCGAACATCGCCAGCGGCAACTCCTCGCTGGTGGCCGACCTGATGGCCCAGAAGCTGGGCGACTACGTCGTCACCGAATCCGGCTTCGGGTCCGACATGGGCATGGAGAAGTTCTTCGACATCGTCTGCCGGGTGGGCGGGCTGAGCCCGAGCGCGGTCGTCCTGGTCTCCACGGTTCGCGCGTTGAAGCATCACGGCGGCGCGGCCGACGATCCGCGACTGGACCGAGCACAGGGCATGGCCGCCGTCGAGCACGGCGCCGCGAACCTGCGTCGACACCTTCAGATCGTCAAGGAGTTCGGCCTTCCCTGTGTCGTGGCCGTCAACCGCCGGCCCGGCGACACCAACGAGGAGGTCGAGCTCGTCCGGCGCCTCGCGCTGGAGGGCGGGGCGTTCGCCGCCGAGGTCAACGACGGCTTCGCCCGGGGTGGGGCCGGGGCCGCCCAGCTCGCCGAGGCCGTCACCGAAGCGTGCGACGAGCCTAACTCCTTCCGCTTCCTCTACGAGGACGACTACACATTGCGCGACAAGATCGAAGCCGTGGCCACCCGCGTCTACGGCGCCAAGGACATCTACGTCTATCCCGAGGCCGAGAAGAAGATCGGCCAGTTCATCTCGGAGGGCCTCGCGGACCTCCCGGTGTGCATGGCCAAGACGCACCTGTCGCTGTCAGGTGACCCCGGTCTGCTCAACGCACCCGAGGCCTTCACGCTCCCGATCCGCGACGTTCGCGCCTACACCGGGGCCGGCTGGCTTGTGCCGCTGTGCGGGGATATCACCCAGATGCCGGGCCTCGGCAAGACCCCGGCCGCGTTGAACGTCGACATCGACGCCGACGGGCGAACCATCGGGCTGTTCTAGTGGTCGATCGCGAGTGGTTCCTGCGGCTGTACGGGACCTGCGAGTCGACCACTTAGGGCGCTGATGGCTTCCGCCGACCGGTCGCTCGCCGACCTTCTCGAGAGCGTCGCCGAGCGGACCCCGGCGCCCGGCGGCGGAACGTCTGCGGCCTGGGCCTGCGCCCTCGCCGCGAGCCTCGTGGAGATGGCCGCGGCGTTTGCAAGCCCGCCGCGGCCTGAGGTGTGCGAGCGAGCGGCGACCCTGAGAGCTCGCGCTCTCGAGCTCGCCGAGGAGGACCTCGGTGCGTACGCCGGGGTGCTCGAAGCGCTGAAGCTCCCAAGGACGGACCCCGAGCGAGCGGGTCGCCGGGACGCGGCACTCTCGGCGGCAGCCGACAGTCCGCTCGCCATCGCCGGTGCCGCCACGGAGGTGGCCGTTATCGCCGCGCAGCTCGCGGAGACCGGCAACCCGCATCTGAACGGGGATGCGGTGGTCGGCGCGCTGCTCGCGGAATCGGCGGCGCTCGCAGCCGTCAGGCTCCTGGAGCTCAACCTTGCCGACCAGGCTCAGGATGATCCGCGTCGCGAGGCGGCCGGCGACCTGGCCGGGCGAGCCGCCGTCGCGCGCGCTCGCGTGCTCGGCGAGCCGCCCCGCTAGGGGCGCGATCCGCTGGGCTTGACACCGGTTGGCGGCCTGTCGTAGTCTCCGCGCCGCTGACGTAGACGGGTCAGTCTCGTTCGGCGCTGGGGCTCAGCAATCTCCCGGGTCACGTCCGGAAACAGCGGTCCGCGTGAGGGCCATGGAGGAGAAACATGCCTATTCCCACCGAGCTGGTCGGGTCACTGCCGAGGCCGTTGAAGCTTCAGGAGGCTTTTGAGGCTCACGATCAGGGGCAGATCGACTTCACCGAGCTCCAGACCGAGCAGGACGCGGCCGCTGAGGATTCGATCAAGCGGCTCGAGCAGACGGGCGAGACCTACGTCACCGATGGTGAGCAGCGTGAGTCGAGCTTCGCGACTTATCCGATCACCGACACGCTGGCCGGCACCGGCCTGGCTGACAATCTTGCGGGCGACGGCCAGTTCTTCGCGATCTTCGACGACGGTCATCATCGCCAGCTTCCGCGGCTGACCGGCGGCCCGTTCAAGTACAAGACGTTTGCTTCGGAGTTCGTCGAGAAGAATAAGGCGATCGCCTCAAAGCCCGTCAAGCAGGCGGTCATCTCTCCCTCCATGATGATGCTCCTGTATCCGCTCGAGGGCGAGATCGAGGGTTACCCGCGCGAGAAGTTCCTCGACGACGTGTGCGACGAGGTGGAGCAGGACATCCGGCAGTGCTTCGGGGCGGGTGCGGAGCGAGTCTCGATCGATTTCACGGAAGGGCGGCTGGCGAACAAGAATGATTCGCGCAACCCGTGGACCGGCAAGGACATGTTGCAGGACTTCATCGATCTCAACAATCGCGTGATCGACCGCTTCTCCCCGGAAGAGCGGAAGAACATCGGCATCCACACCTGCCCCGGCGGGGACAACGACTCCGTGCACTCCAAGGAAGTGCCGTACGAGAAGCTGTTGAGCAAGATGTTCCAGCTCAACGCGGGCTACTTCCTGATCCAGTGCGCGAGTGAGGAAGACAAGGAGAACGTCTACAAGCTCGTCGGCCAGTACAGCCGTGACGATGCCAACGGCGTGCCCCAGGTCTGCTTCATCGGAGTCATCAACCCGCTCTCGCCCGAGGTTGAAACCGCGGAAGAAGTCAAGAACCGCCTCGTCGCCGCGGCCAAGCACATCCCGGTCGAGCGTCTAGGGGCGACCGACGACTGCGGCTTCTCGCCGTTCAGCCGCGACCTCAAGCCCCAGCACGGCTCGCCGGACTTCGCCCGCGACATCGCGATGCAGAAGATCGCGGCGCGGGTGGAAGGCGCGAGGCTCGCTTCGGCGGAGTTGGGGGTCTGAATGAAGGTCAACCCCGGCGGGCAAAGCCCTTTCGTGTGATCGCTACCGCTTGACGACGGGCCCGACCACTCGCGTGTGGACGGGCACGCCGTCCTGCTCCGAGGGGAGATCCTCCGCGGGCTCTGAGAGATTCACACGCACGACGTGGCCGTCGCCCTCGCGAGCGATGCCGACGCCGTTGACAGCCGGGTGCCCGCGCAGGCGTTCGGCGAGGGCGGACTTGGCGGCCCTGGCCCGCTCCAGCGGCGCGCTCACCTGGTCACCAACTGCGCGCCAAAGGCCTCGAGCACGGCTCCGATCGGATTGGCGTACGTGACGTCCGCGCCGTTCTCCTCGCCACCGGCGAACAGCAATCCGACCGCCTGGCGCCCATCCGCGCTGAAGATCAGAGATCCCGAGTCTCCGCCCTGCGAGAAAGGCCCGGGGCCGGCGCCCTCGATCTCGATCTGGTCGTCGAAGCGGAGGGTGGGAAAGGCGTCGTAGGCGACCTCGACGCCGTCGAGCTCGAACGCGGTCACCCGACCCGAAGTTCGCCCCGTGGTGCGGCCGAGCTTCTGCACTTCTATGGCGTCAGACGGCGCGAGCTCGCCTGAAGCCAGCGCCCCGACCTCGACGAGCGTCTCCGGGTCGACCTCGACCTTTACCCGGGCGAGCGCAGCGTCGACGCTGTTCGGCCTTCCCTCGGTCAGCTCCACGATGCGGCTGAGCGAGGCGACCTCGTCCTGGGGGTCGCTCCCGCCGTCCGCGGTCCCGGGCTGCAGGATCGCGTCGCCTGCCTCGCCCCGGTTCTCATCAGCCAGCACATGGTTGTTGGAGAGCAGGTGCAGCTCATCTCCGGCGGTCCGCAGGAACGCGCCGAGGGTGCCGGCGGTCACCTTGAAGTGGCTGACGGACGCGCCGATGATCAACGGCCGTCGGCGGGCCTGGAAGAACGGTGCGTCGCGCTTGACGATCCGCCCGACGTAACGGACCTCGACTTCGCCGCGAGCGGCCGCCTCGATCCTTCCGATCAACGGTCCCCGCATCGCCGCGCGATCCTGCACCCGAACCGCGAGGCGGTATTCGCCCCCGTCGACGGGCCGCGCCCCCAGAGCTATGCCGCGCAGGGGTGCCCCTACTTCCCGCGCCCGCGGGCCGGCCAGCTGGGCCTTGATCTCGCGGATCGACTCGAGCCGCATCGCGATGATGAGTCTACGTCGATGACCGACACCTGGGGCTCGAGACTGAGGTGTAGGTCAGGTTCGACCGGGTAGGGAACCGCGAATGTTCCGGTCGCCGGAGACTCTCCCGTCGGTCGCCCGTGCGACCCGCGAGGTGCAGGTCGTCGTCGTGCCCGCCGCGCTCGTCGGGGCGTTGCTGCCGTGACCGGCGTCTGGCCTGGCCGGCCCTTCCCGCTCGGTCCCACGTGGGACGGTGCCGGGACCAACTTTGCGCTGTTCTCCGAGCACGCCGAGCGCGTTGAGCTCTGCCTTTTCGACGATGCCAACCAAGAGGCCCGGATCGAGGTGTGCGACCAGACGGCGCACACCTGGCACTGCTATCTGCCGGGGGTCGGGCCCGGACAGCGCTACGGCTACCGCGTGCACGGCCCGTACGCCCCCGAGCGGGGCCATAGGTTCGATGCGTCCAAGCTGCTGATCGACCCCTACGCCAAGGCGATCCAGGGAGTGGTGCGCGCCAGGCGTGCCGATCCCGCTCCCGACACGGCCGACAGGCGGATTCAGTCCCGAGGATCATCACCGAGCGACGGCCAGGACGACGCCGACGTCCTGCCCAAGGGAGTGGTGATCGACCCCGCATTCGATTGGCAGGACGACCGTCCACCCAACATCCCGCTCGCCGAGACGATCATCTACGAGACCCACGTCAGGGGTTTCACAGCGGCGAACCCCGACGTGCGCGAGGATCTGCGCGGGACCTACGCCGGCCTGGCTTCTGAGCCGGCGCTCGAGTACCTCGCCTCGCTCGGGGTGACCGCAGTCGAGCTCCTGCCCGTGCACCACATCGCCGACGAGGCGTTCCTGCCCGAGCGCGGACTGACGAACTACTGGGGCTACTCCTCCATCGGCTTCTTCGCGCCGTACTCGTCCTACGCCGCCACGGGACGCCGTGGCGAGCAGGTGCGGGAGTTCAAGGGCATGGTCAAGGCCCTGCACGGTGTGGGTATCGAGGTCATCCTCGACGTCGTCTACAACCACACCGC
>JACCYI010000178.1 GCA_013696535.1 Solirubrobacterales bacterium | reverse complement strand
CGTCGGGGCGACGGCCACGATCGACGCGGAGGTGGCCGGCCTCGGTGTCGACGCCCTGACCGCCAATCCACTTCTCGGAACAGACTCCCTGGAGCCGCTGATCCTGGGCGCTCGTGCCCGAGGATCTGGGGTGTTCGTGCTCGTACGGACCTCCAACCCCGGGGCCGCGGACCTCCTGGACCTGCCGTTGGCGACGGGCGGGACGCTCTGGGAGCGAATCGCCGAGTTGGTCAATGAACTCGGCAAGCCGAGTCGCGGCGCCGTCTCCGGCCTCTCAGACGTGGGGGCGGTGACGGGGGCGACGGCGCCTGAGCACCTCGAGCGGATGCGCGAGCTCATGCCGTCGACCCCGTTCCTGCTCCCGGGCGTCGGCGCCCAGGGAGGGAACGTCGGAGCACTGGCGGCCGCCTTCCACCCGGGCCGTGCGGCCGGGCTCGTCACCGCCTCACGATCGATCGTCAACGCACATGAGTCTGCCGGCAGCTCACCGGCCACGGCCGCTCGCCGAGAGGCCGAGCGCCTGCGTGAGCTCGCGTGGAGCCTCGGTTGAAGCGTTCGATCCGGGGCTATGATCGGTCGCGATGACCCGGATCACGCCTGCTCGGCTGCTCGCGCCGCTCGCGTTGGTGACCGTGGCGGTGGCGCTCTACCTCGTCGTCAACGGTGGCACCTCGGACCCTGGCAACCGTGTCGCGCCAAGCGCCGTCAAGACTCGCTCCAGCAAGACGGAGGGCGACCCGAGCCCCAAGTCGAAGCGCTCGACGGGCCGCCGCCGGTACACCGTGAGACCGGGAGACACCCCCTCGGGCATCGCGGAGAAGACCGGGGTGTCCGTCACGAAGCTGCTCGAGCTCAACCCGGACCTGAGCCCACAGGCGCTGAGTCCCGGCGACCGCCTGAAGCTGCGGTGAGCCGCTTCCGGTCTCTCGCGGCGGTCGGGCTCGCGCTCGTGTTCTGCGCCCTCGCCACCTTCTGGGTGCCGGCTGCCCGAGGCGCCGGCCGGCCGCCGATCACGGCGCCGAGCGCCATCGTCGTCGAGGCGTCGACCGGGGACGTCGCCTACGCCAAGCGCGCCGGTGACTCGAGGCCGATCGCCTCGGTCACCAAGTTGATGACCGCGCTGTTGACGCTCGAAGGTCCGAAGCTCTCGACACGGGTCAGGGCCATCGGCTACAGAGCGGCGGCCGTCGAGTCCCAGATCAACCTTCGTGCCGGGGAGCGCCTCACCGTCGCCGATCTCCTCCGGGGTCTGCTGCTCGCCTCCGCCAACGACGCGGCGGCCACGCTCGCCGACGCGGTGAGCGGATCCCGCCGCGCCTTCGTGCGCGACATGAATCGCCGGGCGCGCGTGCTGGGCCTGCGCTCGACGCGCTTCCGCGATCCCATCGGCCTCGATTCCGGCAGCCGGTCGAGTGCCTCGGATCTCGTCAAGCTCACTTCCGAGCTGAGGCGGTTCTCGTTCTTCCGCCGGACCGTCGACCGTCCGAACGCGACGCTCGAATCGGGCGATCGGAGGAGGGTCATCGCCAATCGCAACACGCTCGTGCGCGAGCATCCCTGGGTGTCGGGAGTCAAGACGGGCCACACGACACGAGCCGGCTACGCGTTGGTCGGATCAGCCACGCGCCGGAAGGTGACGCTGATCTCCGTCGTGCTAGGAGCATCCAGCGAGGCGGCCCGCAACGCCGACACCCTGGCTCTCCTGCGCTTCGCATCAACGCGCTATCGACGGTCCCGCGGCGTGGTGCGAGGCCGGGTCTACGCGCGCGTCCCCATCCGCTACCGGCGAGGAGCGGAGGTGGCACTCGTCGCTCCGCGCACACTGACGCGTGTCGTGCGTCGGGGCCAGCGCCTGCGCCGTCGGGTGATGTCCCCACCCGGCGAGGTGGAAGGCCCGATCCGCAAGGGTCAGCGTCTCGGACAGGTCGAGGTCCTGGTCGGTCCAAAGCGTGTGGCGACGGTTGAACTCCTGTCGGCGGTGGCGGTCCCCGCCGCCGGGGTCACCCAGCGCAGCAAGGACTACCTCACCCGGCCGTTGGGCTTCTCCCTCGCTGTGCTGGTGGCGGGCGCTAGCGTGGTCGCAGTCCTGCGTCGGCGGGCGACGCGCAATCACCCGCGCCCGCGACGGGGTGAGGCGGAGGCCACATGATCATCACCGTCACGCTCAACACAGCGGTCGACAAGACACTCGCCGTTCCCAACTTCCGGCTCGGGCGCCGGCATCGGACCGTGGAGCAGACCACCATGCCCGGAGGCAAGGGCGTGAACGTCGCGCGTGTCCTCAAGACCCTCGGACAGCCCGTCATCGCCACGGGGATGGCCGGCGGTGCGACGGGCACGCGGATCGTCGAGCAGCTCACGCAGCTCTCCGTCCTCTCGGACTTCGTCCGCATCCGCGACGAGTCGCGGACCAACACAGCGGTGGTCGATCCCACCACGAACGAGCAGACCGAGATCAACGAGCGGGGTCCGGCGGTGTCGGAGGCGGAAGTCGAGATGTTCTTCGAAAAGCTGCTCTATCTGGCACAGGGAGCCTCCATGTGCGTGTTCGCGGGTTCCTTGCCACGACAGGTCGAGATCGATGTCTACGCCCGGCTGATACCGGAGCTGCGCCGGATGGGCGTGGCGACGGTGGTCGATACGGACGGCGATCCTCTGCGGCGCGCCGTGCGGGCCGAGCCCGCTGTGATCTCCCCCAACGTCCTCGAAGCCGAGGAGCTCGTCGGCCACGAGTTCAACGACGAGGAGGACCACGTCATCGCCGTCCGGGAGATGATCGGGTTGGGCGCTCGCGAGGCGATCATGACCGCGCCTGACGGCTGCTACGCGATGATGGCGGCCGAGGACGGTGTCAGCCCCGGGGGGGCTCATGTGCTCTACCGGGTGCGCGGACCGGCGCTCGAGCCCCGCTCTACGGTTGGCTCGGGTGATGCGTTCCTGGCCGGCTTCGTCGCCGCCCGCTACCAGGGCAAGAGCGCCGCCGACTGTCTCGTGCACGGGGTGGCGGCGGGGGCGGAGTCGACTCAGCACCTCGGCGCCGGGATCGTCGACGCGGGCAGGATCGAGCGGCTGCTCGACAAGGTCGAGCTGGAGCGTCCGGGGCTGCCCGCGGCCGAGGTCGGCTGAACCCGTCGACGTCGAGGGCAAAAGTCCTGCCGGTGCCGGTGGTAGCCTCGTCGGGCCGCGTCAACGCGAGCTGAAATCCACCGTTCGGACCCCGTGCCATTCGCCCGGTCACAGTCCGTATCGATTCGAGGACCTGAGCTATGGAAGTAGAGATCGGCCGTGGCAAGAAGGCGCGCCGCGCCTATGGGTTCGACGACATCGCAATCGTGCCGTCCAGGCGCACGCGAGACCCGGACGACGTCGACATCTCGTGGACGCTTGGCCCCTACCGGTTCGAGCTCCCGCTCATGGCGTCGGCCATGGACGGCGTGGTTTCGCCCGACACCGCGGTTGCGGTCGGCCGCCTCGGTGGCTTGGCCGTCCTCAACCTCGAGGGCATCTGGTGTCGCTACGAGGATCCCGAGGCCCAACTCGAGCGCATCGCCGGCCTCGATCGCGACGAGGCCACCCGCGAGATGCAGGACATCTACGCCGAGCCGGTCAAGCCGGAGCTGATCCGTCAGCGCATCGAGGAGATCGGGCAGCAGGGTGTCGTCGTCGCGGCGTCGCTGACGCCACAGCGCGTGCAGCAGTACTACGAGGTAGCCCTCGACTCCGGCTTGGACATCATGGTCATCCAGGGCACCGTGATCTCAGCCGAGCACGTGTCCACCCAGGGGCATGTCCTCAACCTCAAGGAGTTCATCGCGGAGATGCCCATCCCCGTGGTGGCCGGTGGCTGTGCGAGCTACCACACCGGATTGCATCTCATGCGGTCAGGTGCGGTCGGCGTGCTGGTCGGCGTCGGACCCGGGGCGGCGTGCACCACGCGCGGCGTTCTCGGGATCGGGGTGCCGCAGGCCACCGCGATCGCCGACGTGGCCGCCGCGCGCTCGCAGAACATGCTTGAGACGGGGGACTACTGCCGGGTCATCGCCGATGGTGGCATGCGCAACGGGGGTGACGTTGCCAAGGCCGTCGCCTGCGGAGCGGATGCCGTGATGATCGGCTCGCCGCTGGCGCGAGCCTACGAGGCGCCCGGCCGCGGCTTCCACTGGGGGATGGCCACGTTTCATCCGACCCTTCCCCGCGGCGCCCGGGTGGCCACCACCCAGAACGGGACGCTGCAGGAGATACTGGTGGGTCCCGCGCGCGAGAACGACGGGACGTTCAACCTGATGGGCGGCCTGCGTACCTCCATGGCCACCTGCGGGTATCGGGACATGGCGGAGTTCAATCGCGCGGAGCTGATGATCGCGCCGGCGCTGCAGACCGAAGGCAAGCACCTGCAACGTGAGCAGCAGGTGGGGATGGCATCTCGCGGCGGCACGATCGCCCTTGTCGGCGATTGATCCCTCGCCCGCCCGTGCCCGCGAATTAGTGGCGGAGCCGGGCGGTGTGTCGTCAGACGGTCCCGGTTCTGCGCTGCCCGCCGATCAGGCGGTTTCAAAGCTCGCGCCCGAGCGCGCGCTGGTCAACGACGAGGTCGTGGTCCTTGACTATGGCGGCCAGTACTCGCAGCTCATCGCGCGACGGGTCCGCGAGTGCGGGGTCTTCTCCGAGCTCCTTCCGCATCACGTCGGCGTGGAGGAAGTCCGTCGCCGCAGGCCGAAGGGCCTGATCCTCTCCGGCGGTCCCGCGTCGGTCTACGCGCCGGGTGCTCCGCGTCTGGATCCGGCGCTGCTCGACCTGGGGATCCCCGTGCTGGGCATCTGCTACGGGATGCAGGCGCTCGTGCTGACCCTCGGTGGGGATGTCCAGGGCGCCGAGGTCGGTGAGTTCGGGCGCTCGACCTTGACCCTCGCCGGCGATGGCGGGCGGCTGCTCGGGGGTCTGCCGGTTCAGCAGACCTGCTGGATGTCACACCGCGACACCGTCTACGCCGCGCCGCCGGGCTTTAAAGCGCTGGCATCCTCCAGCGAGTCGCCCGTCGCGGCGCTCGAGGACTCCGAGCGTGGGATCTACGGCATCCAGTTCCATCCGGAGGTCGTTCACACCCCGTACGGGCAGCAGATCCTCACGCGCTTCCTTGAGGACGTCTGCGGCTGTGGAACGACCTGGAGCCCGGAGTCGATCGTCGAGGAGCAGATCGACCGCATCCGATCCCAGGTCGGGAACGCACGTGTCATCTGCGGTCTGTCAGGCGGGGTGGACTCCTCGGTGGCCGCGCTCCTCGTCCACCGTGCGGTGGGCGACCAGCTCACGTGTGTGTTCGTCGATCACGGGCTGATGCGCAAGAACGAGGGCGAGCAGGTGATCTCCGCCTTCCGTGACCACTTCAAGGTGCCGCTGGTGGCCGTTGACGCAGAGGAACGCTTCCTGCGGCGGCTGTCGGGGCTGTCGGAGCCCGAGTCCAAGCGCAAGGCGATCGGCGCGGAGTTCATCCGTGTCTTCGAGGAGGAGGCGGCCCGCCTCGAGGGCGCGGCGTTCCTCGTCCAGGGCACGTTGTATTCCGACGTGATCGAGTCCGGCGGCGGTACGGGCGCGGCCACCATCAAGTCTCATCACAATGTCGGCGGCTTGCCGGACGATCTGGAGTTCAAGCTCGTGGAGCCGCTCCGCGCCCTGTTCAAGGATGAGGTGCGCGCGGTCGGAGCCGAGCTGGGGCTACCCGAGCGCCTCGTCTGGCGCCAGCCCTTTCCTGGCCCTGGGCTCGCCATCCGCATCGTCGGGGGCGAGGCCACCAAGGAGCGCCTGGACACCTTGCGGGACGCCGACGCCATTCTTCAGGACGAGATCCGCTCAGCGGGGCTCTACCGCGAGCTGTGGCAATCCTTCTGCGTCCTCCCCGATATCCGCACGGTGGGCGTACAGGGCGACGAGCGGACCTACGGCTACCTGATCGCGATCCGCGCGGTGACGTCGAATGACGCGATGACCGCCGACTGGGCACGATTGCCGTACGACCTGCTCGAGCAGATCGCCTCGCGCATGATCAACGAGATACGCGAGGTCAACCGGGTGGTGCTCGACATCACCTCGAAGCCGCCGGGAACCATCGAGTGGGAGTGAGCCCACTTGGGGCTGAGACGATCGCCGAGCTCTGGCGTCACGCTCGCGCCCTGGCGGAGCTGGGCGCCCGCGAGCACTCGCCGCCGCACGCCCGGCGCGCGCTCGTCACGTTGGCCGTGGCGGGATCGGGTGGGGATGGCGCAGGGTTCGAGGCCGAAGTCGAGGTGGTGCACCGCAGCCTGCGGCTGCTCGGGCTCGATCCTGTCCCGATCTTCGATGCCGCTTCCGCCCTCTTGGCGGAGGACGATCACTCGGCCCGCAGCGTGATGGTGACCCTCCCGCGGCGCGAAGTTCAGCCGCCCGGACGCCCCGGTCTGCTGGGCTGACGCCTTTCAGTAGAGCGTGTAGCCGCCGTCGAGGACCACCACGGAGCCGGTCATGAAGCTCGAGGCGTCGCTGCAGAGGTACACCATCGTGGGCCCGAGTTCCTCGGGAACCGCATAGCGCAGCATCGGCACGTCCTCGATCCAGTGCCGGCGGAACTGGGGTTCGTCGACCGGGGCGATGTCCGTCTTGACGTAGCCCGGCGCGAGCGCGTTGACCCGGACGCCGTGCGGCGCCCACTCTGCCGCGAGCGACTTCGTCAGCTGGTGAACGGCTGCCTTGGAGGCGTTGTAGGCGGGTTGCATCTGCGGCCGGTTGACGATGAGCGCGGAGATCGAGCCGACGTTGACCATCACTCCACCGCCGCGGGCCACCATGTGCTCTCCGACGAGCTGTGAGCAGTGCCAGAGCCCGTCGAGATTGGCGTCCATGACCGCTCGCCATTCGTCGGGCGGGACTTCGAGGGCGGGTCGATGGAAGCAGACGCCCGCGTTGTTGACGAGGATGTCGATCGTGCCATGGGCGTCGAGCACGGTGTCCCGCATGGCGCGTACCGACTCCCGGTCGGTGACGTCGACTTCCACCGTGCCGGCCTGGCCGCCCGCGGCCACGATGGCTTCCGCAGTAGCGGTTGAGCGCTCCGTGTCTCGGGCCGCAACGACCACCTGGGCTCCCACTTCTGCCAGCGCATGTGCGAATGCCTCACCGAGGCCACGGTTGCCGCCCGTGACCACGGCGACTCGATCGGTGAGATCAAAAGCGGAGAGAACAGGCACGGTTCCCTTCGACGCTCAGTCCTCGACCTGCAGCCGCGACCAGTCCTCGACCTGCAGCCGCGGACTGGTGCAGCGGGAGTCGTGGCAGACGGCGGGCCGACCGCTCGGCCCCGAGTGGAAGTGCACCCCGTTCTCCATGTAGTCGTTACGCAGGACG
>JACCYI010000130.1 GCA_013696535.1 Solirubrobacterales bacterium | reverse complement strand
GTGCTGATGGTCGCCGAGCACGGTGACGAGCGCCGCCGCGGCCTGAACTCGAGTTGGCCGCAGGTCGGCGTGCCCGCCGGCAACCTGCTCGCGGCGGGTGTGCTTGCACTGCTGGCGGCCGTCATGTCGGATTCGTCCTTCGAATCGTGGGGCTGGCGGATCCCCTTCCTGCTCAGCGCCGCCCTGATCGCCGTGGGGTTGTGGGTTCGCCTCACCGTCCGGGAGTCGCCGCTCTTCAAGGAGCTCGAAGCATCCGGGGAGACGGCCAAGACGCCGATCGTCGAAGTCGTCAAGCGCTATCCCCGCCAGCTCGCGATCGCCGTCTGCGCGCGCTTCGGCACCGACGTCGCGTTCTACGTCTTCGCCCTCTTCATCCTCACCTACGTCACGCAGGAGCTCGAGCTCTCGAATTCCCTGGCGCTCAACGGCGTGCTGATCGGCTCTGCCATCCAGCTGGTCCTCATCCCCTTCTTCGGCCACCTCTCCGACCGCGTCGGCCGCCGCCCGGTCTATCTCTTGGGCGCCGTGGGCGCGATCGGCTGGATCTGGGCGTTCTTCCCGCTGCTGGACTCGAAGTCGAGTGGCCTGATCATCGTGGCGGCCGTCGGCGGCCTGGTCTGTCACGCAGCCATGTACGGGCCGCAGGCGGCGTTCATCACCGAGATGTTCGGAACGGAGGTCCGATACTCGGGCGCCTCCCTCGGCTATCAGCTCGCGGGCGTATTCGGCGGGGCGCTGGCACCGATCATCGCCGTGGCGCTGCTCAACCGCTATGACTCGCCGGTGCCGGTCTCGATCTACGTCGCTGCCGCCCTCAGTGTCACCGTCGCCGCCGTCCTGATCTCGAACGAGACGGCCGCCGCGGACCTCACCGAGGAGGAGCCCGACAGGGCGGCGGCACAGGCGCAGCAGGCGACCAGCCGGTGAGCTCCGTCCGCCTGGGCGTCGACGTCGGTGGCACGTTCACGGACCTCGTCGCGCTCACGGAGGGACGCATGGTCACCGCCAAGGTTCCCTCGACTCCGGCCGACCAGTCCGAGGGGGTTCTGCGAGCGGTCCAGAGCAGTGCGGTCGAGGGGGTGACTGCCTTCGCGCACGGGATGACGGTGGCCACCAACGCGTTGCTCGAACGACGAGGAGCGCGCACCGCGCTGGTGACCACTGCCGGCTTCCGCGACGTGCTGGAGATCGGCCGCCAGAACCGGCCCCACCTCTACGACCTCGCGCAGGACCGGCCTGCGGCGCTCATCGAGCGGGAGCTGCGATTCTGCGTGCGTGAACGGATGGGTCCCGCGGGCGAGCTCGAGCCGTTGGACGACGACTCCGTCGCCCAAGCCATCGACGGTCTGCGAGACGCTGACGTCGAGGCGGTCGCCGTCTGCCTGCTCTTCGGCTTCCTGCACCCGGAGCACGAGCGCACGCTCGGCGAAGCCATCCGCGAGGCGCTCCCCGAAGTGCACGTGTCGCTCTCGAGCGAGGTGCTCCCCGAGTTCCGCGAGTACGAGCGCTTCGCCACCACCGCGGCCGACGCCTATCTCGCGCCCAAGCTCGCCGCTTACCTGGGCAATCTCTCAGGCCGAGCGCAACGGGCCGGGCTCCCGGCGCCGCAGGTCATGCACTCGTCCGGTGGCGTGGTCGATCTCGAGGCCGCCGCCGCGTTGGCGTCCGGGTGCGTGCTATCGGGTCCGGCGGGCGGGGTGGTGGGCGCAGCGTACGTCGGCGCGGCCAGCGGCTACGACGACCTCCTGACCTTCGACATGGGCGGCACGAGCACGGACGTGGCCCCGATCGTCGGCGGGGAGGCACAGACCACGACGGATTCGGTGGTCGCCGGTATCCCCATCCGCCATCCCATGGTCGACGTCCACACGGTCAGTGCGGGTGGCGGCTCCATCGCCCGGCCGGACGCGGGCGGCGCCCTGCGAGTGGGTCCCGAGTCGGCGGGCGCCGACCCCGGCCCCGCCTGTTACGGAAAGGGCGCCGAGGCGCCGACCGTCACCGATGCCAACCTCTTCCTCGGTCTGCTCGCCGACGGTGCGCAGCTCGGCGGTGGGGAGGTGCACCTGCAACGCGACCTCGCCGAAACGGCGCTCGAGCGGGTTGGTGCGGAGCTCGGGCTCGACGCGCTCGCAACGGCGCTCGGGGTCGTGAAGGTGGCCGACGCCGAGATGGTGCGGGCCCTTCGGGTGGTCAGCGTCGAGCGCGGGCTCGATCCCCGGGACTTCGCGCTCGCCGCGTTCGGGGGGGCGGGAGGCATGCACGCCTGCTCGCTGGCCGAGGAGCTCGGGATGGGCACGGTGCTCGTGCCGCGGGCGGGCGGTGTGCTGAGCGCACTCGGGCTGGCCATCTCCGACCAGCGGCGGGACTTCTCCGCACCCCTGCTGAGCGGCCTCGAGGACCTGGATCGTATACGCGTCGAGACGGCCTTCGAGACCCTCGAAGCGAGCGGGCGTGAGGTGCTAGAAGACCCGGTGCTGGCCCGCCGCGCGGACCTGCGCTACCGCCGCCAGGCCTTCGAGCTGACCGTCGACGCGGAGGACCTCGATCACCTGGCTGAGGCATTTCATCAAGCTCACGAAACCCGCTACGGCTACGACATGCGCGAGGAGCCCGTCGAGCTGATCGCCGTCCGGCTCGTGGCCACCGTCACGGTCGAGAAGCCGCCGATGCACGAGCCCGAAGGGGGCCAGGACGCCGTCAGCGGCACTCGGGAGGTCAACCTGGACGGCGACTGGACTCCGGTCGACGTGCACGAGCGGGAGCGGATGGGGGCGGGAAGCGTGGTCAGGGGGCCCGCCATCGTCGAGTTCACCGAGGCGACGTGCTTCGTGCGCCCCGGGTGGAGCGGCAAGGTCGACGAAGCCGGCACGCTGGTGCTCGAGCGCCCGTGACGAGTGCGCCGCGCCTGGACCCCGTCACGCTGTCCGTCCTGGCCAGCGCGCTGGCCGGTATCGCGGAGGAGATGGGCGCGGTGCTGATCCGCGGCGCCTACTCCTCCAACATCAAGGAGCGGCGCGACTGCTCGGCGGCGTTGTTTGACGCCGCGGGCCGGATGGTCGCGCAGGCCGAGCACATCCCGGTTCACCTCGGGGCCATGCCCGAAGCGGTCGCCGCCGTGCGCGAGCGCGATCCACAGCCCGGAGACGTCTTCGCGATCAACGACCCCTTCTCGGGCGGCACGCACCTTCCCGACATCACGCTCGTCTCGCCGCTCGCACCGGGCGGTGAGATCCTCGGCTTCGCCGTCACGCGCGCACACCACTCGGACGTCGGCGGCATGAGCCCGGGTTCGATGCCGGCGAACTCGCGCTCCATCTTCGAGGAGGGGCTCATCATCCCCCCGGTGCGGCTAATGCGGGCAGGCGACTACGTGACCGACGTGCTCGAGCTCATCCTGGCGAACGTCCGCACGCCAGAGATCCGGCGCGGCGACCTGCGTGCCCAGATCGCCGCCAACCGGCTCGCCGAGGTACGCCTGGGCGAGCTGATCGAACGGCGGGGCCGCGAGGCCGTCGACGCCGTCTTCGAGGAGGTGATCGCCTACACCGAGCGCCGCGCGCGCGACACGCTGAGCGGGCTCCCGGATGGCACCGCCACGGCGCGGTCAGAGATCGAGGGCGACGGTGTCACAGACGACGACATCCCGATCCAGGTCACGGTGACGCTCTCCGGCGACACCATGACGGTCGACTTCGAGGGCACGTCTGACGCCGTGGCCGGCAACGTCAATTGCCCCATCGCGGTGACCCGCTCGGCCTGCTACTTCGCGCTTCGCGTCCTGCTGCCCAAGGACGTTCCGGCAAACGCGGGAGCCTACGCGCCGCTCGAGATCAAGGTGGCCGACGGCTCGCTGGGCTGCGCCCGACGGCCGTCGGCGGTGGTCGCGGGCAACGTCGAGACCAGCCAGCGTCTCGCCGACACGGTGCTGCTGGCGCTTTCCGAGCTCGTCGAAGGACTTCCCGCGCAGGGCCAGGGCACCATGAACAACCTCGTGATCGGCGGAGAAGGCTGGACGTACTACGAGACGATCGGCGGGGGACAGGGCGCCGGACCCGACGGAGACGGGCCGTCGGGCGTGCACGTCGGCATGAGCAACACGCTCAACACGCCGATCGAGGCGCTCGAGCTCGAGTATCCGATGCGCGTGGAGAGCTACGAGCTGCTCGACGGGTCCGGTGGCCGAGGGTCTCATGAGGGTGGAGACGGGATCGAACGATCGATGCGCGTGCTCGAGCCCGCGACCCTCTCCCTGCTGACCGACCGTCGCCGTCACGCCCCCGCCGGTGCCCTGGGTGGCTCCGACGGTCGGCCGGGCGAGAACCTCCTCAACGGCGGGCCGTTGCCACCCAAGGCGACGCGGGAGCTCGAGGCCGGCGACACGGTAACCGTTCGTACCCCCGGCGGTGGCGGCTGGGGCTAGCCGGGGTCAGGCGGGCAGCTCGTCGGGCAAGCCGAAGGACTCGAAGATCTCGGAATCAATGAAGGCGGTGACCTCGCAGATCTTGCCGCCGCGGAGGGTGAGCACGTCGAGGATGTAGGCGGCGTAGATCGCCCGCTCCTCGTTCCATCTGAAGCAACCGACCGCCGGCTGCCCGTTGGCGCGAACGGAGACGTGGCGCCAGCGGACGGTGAAGGGCCCGTCGTGCAGGAAGACGCGGAGTGACTCGTGCCCCCGGTACCAGGTCGGGGTGGGGGGCATCGACCAGGCCGCGTCCTCGGTCAGCATCGCGATCAGCGCTTCTGTGTCGCCCTGTTCGAGCGCCTCCATGTACCCCTCGACGATCTCGCTCAGGCGCTCGTCGCCGAGTGAGCGCAGCGTCGCCTGCTGGCTCTCGTCCGGCAGGCGCGCGTCAACCGTCGCGCGGGCACGCTGCAGCAGGCTGTTGGCCGACGCGACGGTGGTGTCGAGCGACTCGGCGACTTCCTGTGCCGAGAAGCCGAGCACTTCTCGCAGGATCAGCGCCGCCCGTTGCCGCGCCGGCAGGTGCTGGAGCGCCGCGACGAAGGCGAGCTCGACGCTCTCGCGCTGCTCGTAGGTGGCTTCTGGGCCGACGAACCCGTCCCCGACGCCCAGCCGCTCGTCCGGGTAGGGCTCGAGCCAGACCGATTCGACGAGCGGCTCGCCGAAGGTGTCATGGGGATCGAAGGCCGGTCCGTAGTCCATCGGCAGCACCCGCTTGGGGCGGCGTCCGATCACGTCGAGACACGTGTTCGTGGCGATCCGGTAGAGCCAGGTGCGCAACGAGCTCTGGCCCTCGAACCGACCCAGACCCCGCCACGCGCGCAGAAGCGCGTCCTGGAGTGCGTCCTCCGCGTCGTGGACGGAGCCGAGCATCCGGTAGCAGTGGGCGTGCAGCTCGGCGCGGCGCGCTTCCATGAGCTCACGGAACGCCCACTCGTCCCCGTCTCGGGCCGCTTGCAGCAGCTCGTGCTCCTGTGGCGTGGCAGAAGTGGCCATCGACTCACAGGCTAACCATCGCCCACCGATGAATTCCGGCGCACCGTTCGGTCGTACCCGTAGAGCGAAACCGCCGAAGGAGCGATCACGATGACGCAACACCGATCCGAACCCGCTGATGCGAGGATGGCCCCATGACCTCGAACACCGAACCGAGCGCAGACCGCAGCCGCTGGGTCGCGCTGTACGTCCTGTGTTCAGGCATGCTGATGATCGTCCTCGACGCGACCGTGGTCAACGTCGCGTTGCCGTCTATCCAGGACGACCTCGGCTTCTCGCAGTCGAGCTTGGCCTGGGTCGTCAACGCTTACCTGATCGCCTTCGGCGGTCTGCTGCTGCTCGCCGGCCGCCTGGGCGATCTGCTCGGGCGCAAGAGCGTCTTCATGGCCGGGCTCGGCGTCTTCACGGTGGCGTCGCTCGCGTGCGGGATCGCCCAGAGCCAGGAAGTGCTCGTCGCGGCTCGGTTCATCCAGGGGATCGGCGGAGCGATGGCCTCGGCGGTCATCCTCGGCATGATCGTCACGATGTTCCCGGGGCCGAGGGAACAGGCCAAGGCCATCGGCGTGTACGCCTTCGTCGCCTCCGCCGGCGGGTCGGTCGGTCTGCTGGCCGGCGGCGTGCTGACGCAATCGATCAACTGGCACTGGATCTTCTTCCTGAACATCCCGATCGGCATCGCGACGGCGGTGCTGGGCGTACGGCTGCTCGAGCGCGACAAGGGCATCGGGTTCGCCAACGGGGCCGACATCCCCGGCGCCGTCCTGATCACGAGCTCCCTGATGCTCGGCGTCTACACGATCGTCAAGCCGGCGGCCGACTACGGCTGGAGCTCCGGCCGGACGCTCGGGCTGGGCGCGCTCGCCCTCGCGCTCCTGGTCGCCTTCGTCGTACGCGAGGCGACCGCCCGCACCCCGCTGATGCCGCTGCGGATCTTTCGGTCCCGGAACGTCTCGGGCGCGAATCTGGTCCAGGCGCTGTCCATCGCCGGGATGTTCGGGATGTTCTTCCTCGGTGCGCTCTACCTGCAGCGGATCCTCCGCTATGACGCCCTGGAGACCGGCCTCGCGTTCCTGCCGGTGACGCTCGTCATGGGAGTCCTCTCACTCCGCTACTCCGAGAAGCTGATCATGCGCTTCGGCGCACGGCGGATGCTGTTCCCCGGCCTGGGTCTCATAGGGTTCGCGCTCGCCCTCTTCACGCGGGCGCCGGTGGACGGCAGGTACGTCGAGCACGTCCTGCCGGTGATGGTGCTGCTCGGCCTCGGCGCCGGGCTCTGCTTCCCGTCGCTGATGACGCTCGCCATGTCCGGCGCCACTCCGAGCGACGCCGGGCTGGCTTCCGGGCTCGTCAACACCTCGGCGCAGGTGGGCGCCGCGGTGGGGCTGGCGGTCCTCGCGACCCTGTCGAGTACCCGCACCGAGGATCTCGTCGCGTCCGGGGAATCCACCTCGGCGGCGCTCACGGGCGGATACCACCTCGCCTTCGTCATCGGTGCCGGGCTCGTGGTGGCCGCAATCCTCATCGCGCTGACGGTCATCCAGCCGGAGAAGCAGGCCGAAGCCGGAGCAGAAGTCGTGACTGAGGCCGAGCCCGCTCGGGTTCACGCCTAGAGCAGGACGACGTCTGCCTCGAGCGGCGCATGGTCGGACAAGTCGGTGTCGCGCCAGGCGTGGTGATACCGGCTTGCCGACACGTCGAAGTCGGGCGAGACGAAGAGGTGATCGAGGCGCCAACCGCCGTCATGACCACCCATGCGGCGGAAGGTCCAGCTCGCTTCGCGGCGCGCGTAGCCGTGCACCGTGCGGAAGGCGTCGCGCCAGCCGAAGTCCGCCAACCCCGGCACGACCCCCAACTCGGCCGCTTCCCACTCCGTTCCGCGATCAGCGCGCAGCTTCTCGCGCGAGTCGCGGGCGAAGGAGATCACCGTCCCGTCCGGATGTTCGCGCCGCGGGACGTTGAAATCGCCGCACAGGATTCGTGGTCCGGGCGACCCGCCGGCGACGTCGTCACGCATCGCCTGCAGGGTGTGGACCTTGATCCAGCCGTTGGCGGCGTTCGGGACATGGACCGTATCCACCCGCACCCCGCCGCAGACGCCTGCCAGCGCGGTCTCGGGCCACGGCACGCCGGCCCGCGGCCACGGCTCGACGCGCTCGCGAGCCGCGATCAGCACCCCGGTGGTGCGCCGGTTGGCCGGCTCGCGCTGGGGATCGGCGTCGTCGAGACTGCAGAGCACGTGCGGAAGCCCGATCGTCTCGAGGGCGGCGCGCCAGAGCTTCAGGGTACTTCGCGTCACCTCCTGCAGGGCGACCACGTCCGGCTCGCGCTCGGCGAGCCGCAGCGCCTGCTCGGCGATGCGGCTCACGCGACGGGCCACGTTCCAGGTGATGACCCGCACGCACGGAACCTTACGATCTGCGCTGTGCCTGAGACGCACGCCCGTCGACGCGCGTTTGGGTGCCACGACGCCTCGGGTACGCCGCGTGCGTTCGACCTTCGCGCACGACGAGACGACAACCACAGCATCGCCACAGGGAGACGACATGGACCAGAATGAGGCAATTCATGAGCTCGTCGACCAGCCGGCGGTCGACCGCGATGGCGAGGACCTCGG
>JACCYI010000129.1 GCA_013696535.1 Solirubrobacterales bacterium | reverse complement strand
GGATCCCGGTCGCCGAGACCCAGGCGGGCAAGGGGGCGCTGCCCTACGATCACGCGTGCGCAGTCGGCGCGATCGGCGCCACGGGCACCACCGCCGCCAACGCGCTCGCCCGGGAGGCCGATGTGGTGCTCGGCCTGGGCACCCGTTGGAGCGACTTCACGTCGGCCTCGAGGAGCCTGCACACCCATCCCGGCGTCCGCTTCATCAACCTCAACGTCGCGCCGGTCGACGCCTACAAGCAGTCCGCCCTGCCCCTGGTGGCCGATGCCCGAGCCGGGCTCGAGGGGCTCACCCAGGCGCTCGGGGACTGGTCGGCGCCCGTCGGCCACACAGAGCGCGCCGGAAGGCTCGCGGCCGAGTGGGAGGCCACGGTGGAGCGGGCGTACACGCTCGGCCACGGCCCGCGGCCCTCCCAGAGCGAGGTGCTCGGCGTGGTGAACCGGGTCAGCGGCCCGCGCGACGTCGTGGTCTGCGCCGCGGGCTCCATGCCCGGCGATCTGCACAAGCTGTGGCGCACGCGCGACCCGAAGGGCTACCACGTCGAGTACGGCTTCTCGTGCATGGGCTACGAGATCGCGGGGGGGCTCGGGGTCAAGCTCGCCGATCCGTCGCGTGAGGTCTTCGTGCTGGTCGGCGACGGCTCCTACCTGATGATGGCCCAGGAGATCGTCACGGCTGTCGCCGAGGGGATCAAGCTCACGATCGTGCTCGTCCAGAATCACGGATACGCGTCAATCGGCGCGCTGTCGGAGAGCATCGGCTCGCAGCGCTTCGGGACGAGTTACCGCTACCGCAGCCGGCAGACCGGCCGGCTGGACGGCGACGTGCTGCCCGTGGACCTCGCCGCCAACGCCGCGTCGCTCGGGGCGAAGGTGCTCCGCACGAGCACCATCGCGGAGTTCGAGACGGCGCTGCGCGAGGCGAGCGCTTCGGATACGACGACCCTGGTCGAGGTCCAGACCGACCCGCTCATCGGCGCCCCCGACTCCGAGGCGTGGTGGGACGTGCCGGTGGCCGAGGTCTCAGAGCTCGAGAGCACACGTGACGCGCGCGCCGGCTACGAACGTGACAAGCGCACCCAGCAGACCTATTTGAACGTTCCCGAGAAGGTGAGGACGCCGTGAGCACCGTCCAGCTCAAGACCATCGAGCATCAGATCGGCGGGCGGTCGACCGCCGGCGCCTCGACCAGGACCGCACCGGTCTACAACCCCGCGACGGGCGAGGAGCAGGCGAAGGTCCTGCTCGCCGAGGCCGCCGACGTCGATGCGGCAGTCCAGGCTGCCGTCGAGGCGTTCGAGGAGTGGCGGGAGGTCTCGGTCGTGCGCCGGTCGCGGATCATGTTCGCCTTCCGCAACCTGGTCGAGAAGCACCTCGACGACCTCGCGCGCATCGTGGCCGCCGAGCACGGCAAGGTGGTGGCCGACGCCAAGGGGGAGGTCACCCGGGGAATGGAGGTGGCTGAGTACGCGTGCGGGATCCCGCAGCTGATGAAGGGCGAGTACTCAGACCAGGTCTCCACGGACGTGGACCTCTTCTCCTTCCGCCAGCCGCTCGGCGTCTGCGCCGGCATCACTCCTTTCAACTTCCCGGTGATGGTGCCGATGTGGATGCACCCGATGGCGATCGCGACGGGCAACACCTTCGTCCTCAAGCCCTCCGAGCGCGATCCGTCGGCGTCCAACTTCATCGCCGAGCTCTACCGGGAGGCCGGCCTTCCCGACGGCGTCTTCAACGTCGTCCACGGCGACAAGACGGCGGTCGACGCCCTGCTCGATCATCCAGAGGTCGCCGCGGTGTCCTTCGTCGGCTCGACGCCCATCGCCTCCTACGTCCACGAGCGCGGTACCGCGAGCGGCAAGCGCGTGCAGGCGCTAGGCGGAGCCAAGAACCATGCGGTAGTGCTGCCCGACGCCGATCTCGACTTCGCTACGGACCAGCTGATCGCCGCGGGCTACGGCTCGGCCGGGCAGCGCTGCATGGCGATCTCGGTGGCCGTCGCCGTGGGAGAAGTCGCCGATCCACTGGTCGAGCGCCTCAAGGCCAAGGCGCTCGAGTTGAAGGTCGGGCCGGGTCTCGAGCCCGAGTCGGACATGGGCCCCGTGGTCACCGCGCAGGCGCTCGAGCGCATCACTGGCTACATCGACAGCGGTGAGCAGGCGGGCGCCGCGATGCCCGTCGACGGGCGTGAGCTCGAGGTCGACGGCGACGGCTTCTTCGTCGGCCCGACGCTGTTCGATCAGGTGACGACGGACATGGACATCTACCGTGACGAGATCTTCGGGCCCGTCCTGGTCGTCGTGCGGGTCGACTCGCTGCTCGAGGCGATCGAGCTGATCAACCGCAATTCCTGGGCGAACGGCACGGCGATCTTCACCTCCAGCGGCCAGGCCGCCCGGACGTTCCAGCGCCACGTCGAGGTCGGCATGATCGGCGTGAACGTCCCGATCCCGGTTCCCATGGCCTTCTACTCGTTCGG
>JACCYI010000113.1 GCA_013696535.1 Solirubrobacterales bacterium | reverse complement strand
ATCAAGGACCAGACGCTGCGCCGGGAGTGGGAGCGCTTTCAGCAGCGCGTCGACATCCGTGGCGAGTTGATCCCGCTCCCCGACACGGGGGCGATGTCCGATGCGGCGTGGGCCTTAGAGAACCTCGCGCGCGCGAAGCAGACACTTCCGAACGGCTACTGCGGCCTGCCGCTGCAGCAGACCTGCCGGCACCCCAACGCGTGCCTGACCTGCGACAGCTTCCTCACGAACGTCGAGTTCCTGGCCCAGCATCGCGACCAGCTCACGCGGACCGAGCAGCTGATCGCCCAAGCCGAGGCCGACGGGCGCCGGCGGCTGGTCGAGATGAACGAGCCCGCCCGGCTGAACCTGATCCGCATCATCGACGGGCTCGACGCCCTGAAGGACGACGATGGCCGCTGAACCGCTCACCCAGGCCGCCGCCGCCCGGCATCAGCGCGCCGTGCAGCGCGCCGAGCGGGCGCTGCGCGATCTCGCCGCAGAGGGGGCGGCTGTCAGCTTCCAGTCGGTCGCTCGCCGCGCCGGCGTCTCACGCCAGTGGCTCTACACCCAGCCCACGCTGCGCGCGCAGATCGAGCGGCTGCGCGACGGTGGACCGGCCCGCGACGACGGCATCCCCGCCCGCCAGCGCGCAACCGAGGCGTCGCTACGCCAGCGCCTGGAAACGCTGCGTGCCGAGAACCAGCGCCTGCGCGAGGAGAACGCCAGCCTCAAGACCGAGCTCGCGCTCGCCTATGGCTCCCGGCGGGCCCGCGCCTGCGACCAGGGTCGGCGTGCCTGACGGCGTCGCGCTCGGGCTCGCGCTGGTGATCCTGGCGGGGACGCTCGCGGCGGCAGTCACACGGCCCCCATATCTGTCTGAAGCGGTCGCCGCGACCGCCGGTGCCGTTGTCCTCGTCACCGTTGGCGCCCTCAGACCGTCACACGCGGGCGACGCACTACGCCAGCTGGGCCCAACGGTTGGCTTCCTCGCGGCGCTGCTACTGATCGCCGACGGCTGCCGGCGCGAGGGGCTTTTCGAGGCCATCGGGGTGGTCATGGCCCGCGGCTCGCGGGGAAGTCCGCAGCGGCTGCTGGCGTTCGTGTTCGCGATCGCGACGGGAATCACGGCGGTACTCAGTCTCGACGCGACCATCGTGCTGCTCACCCCCGTGGTCTTCGCCACGGCAGCGCGGATGCGCACAAGCCCCACGCCGCACGTCTACGCCTGCTCGCACCTCGCTAACTCGGCCTCGCTGCTCCTGCCCGTGTCCAATCTCACCAACCTGCTTGCCTTTCACGCCAGCGGGCTGTCGTTCGCGCGCTTCGCCGCGCTGATGGCGCTCCCAACGATCGCCGCAGTGGTCGTCGAATGGATCGTGTTCAGGCGCTTCTTCGCGGTCGAACTCGACCGTGCGCGCCGCCCCACCACGCCACCGGCACGGCAAAGGTTGTCTCGCTTCGCGCTCGCCGTGCTCGCACTCACGCTTGCCGGCTTCGCGCTCAGCTCAGTCGTCGGGATCGAGCCCTTGTGGGTCGCGGCCGCGGGCGCCACGGCAATCACCGTGCCCGCGCTTGCCCGACGCACCACGACGCCGGTCAGGCTGGCGCGCGCGATCGAGCCCGGCTTTCTCGTCTTCGTCCTCGGGCTCGCGGTGATCGTGCAAGCCGCCAGCGACAACGGGCTCGCCTCAGCGGTCCGCGAAGTACTACCGGCGGGCGGCTCGCTGACCGACCTGCTCACGATCGCCGCGCTAAGCGCCATCCTCGCGAACCTGGTCAACAACTTACCCGCGACACTCATGCTTGTCCCGGTCGCCGCCACCAGCGGTGAAGGCGCCGTCCTCGCGATGCTAATCGGCGTCAACGTCGGCCCCAACCTGACTTACGTCGGATCGCTCGCCACGCTCTTGTGGCGACGCGTCCTGCACGCCGAGGACAGCGACGTCAAGCTCAGCGAGTTCGTTCGCCTCGGCGCGCTCACAGTACCCGCAACGCTCGCCGCGGCGACCGTTCTCCTATGGTTCGCGCTGCAGGCATGACTAAGATGCGCGCGCTCGTCTGGATCGTCGAAGACACCTGGGAGGCGACCGTCGCCGAGGCCGCCGCGATCCTGCCCACCGACACCGACATCACGCTGCTGCACGTCGCCAGCACCGAACCCGAAACCGTCGCCCGCGCCGCGCGCCACGGCCTGCTGGGCCGACACCCGCCTCCACACGCGACTCCCGACCCGCTGCGCGCGATCTCCGAGCAAGCCGCGCAAGCGCTGCTCGCCGACGCCCAGACACGACTCGGACGGCCAACCAAGCTCGAGGCGCGCCGCGGGCGCGTCGAGCACGAGGTCGTCGCCGTAGCCGAGCGCATGGACATCCTCGTCCTCGCGCGCGACGGCGACCACGCACGGCTCGGGCCGCGCAGCCTCGGGCCCGCAGCGCGCTTCGTCGTCGACCACGCCCCCTGCCGCGTACTACTCATCTGGCCCGACATCCCGCCCGCGCTCGCGACGATCCCGCCACCACCACCACACGGAGCACCTCCGCGGCCCTCGCCACCTCACTGAGCACACCGCCGACAGCCACACGCCCCTTCAACGACATGTCACCAACGCGCCGATCCAGCGGAGATCGGACAACGACGCGGACACCCCTAGATAACGAGGCAGTAGGTGTGGAAGTGGTGGCGCAGGCGAAGCCACCACTGCCAGCCCTCGCTGACGCGCGGCGCCTCGACCGCCTCGCGCGTGCGCTGCCGGTCGGCCGCGACGCGCTTGGCGCTCCTCGTCGGTAACGACCTTGCGGGCATGATGCCCTCCCCTTATTCGGGGTCCCGCCGGCTGCGGGACCGATCCCCGAACGACCGGCACGGCATGGATGCCGTGCCACAGTGCAAGGGGTCGATCCCGCAGCCGAGCCCCTCTCACGCTCTTCGGCTTCGTCGCGCATGCGTAACTGGGCACATCTCAACATGCCGCAGATCGCGCCAGAGCCAAGAACCCCTATAGACGGCCGACTGCAAAGCCGTTTACACCGGTTCGATTCCGATCGTCGCCTTGGCACGGAGTAGCGCGTCGCGGGCATCGTGGTCGCGTAACCCGTGACAGGTGTGCGCAGCTTTGACCTGTCCTGGTGCTGATGGACTCGATCCTGGGGCAGACCGCCGCGTCCGCCGTGATTCTCGTACTCAGCGCCGCGTTGCAGACCTCGACCCGATTTCGGGTTCGCGCTCCTGAGCGCACCGGTGTTGTCCGCGGTGTTGAGTCCGCAGCAGGCGGTCGCCACTATCGTGGCGACCGGGATCGTCGTGGACGTGCTGGTGCTCATCGCCGACGGAAGCCGCCCACAATCTTCTGCGCGCGACGTCCTCTCCCTTGCGGCCTGGTCACCTCCCGGCCTCGGGTTGGGGGCGGTACTGCTGCGAATCCTGCCCGTCGCGTCTCTGCAACTCCTGGTGGCTGCGGCGGTCCTGCTCGCGGTCTGGCACCGTCGGCGCCGCCTTGCGGCCATCATCTCCGCAGCGCTATCGCTCTTCGCTTTCGCCTTCCTCGTCGTTGGGTTGTGATCCGATGATGTGCTCGTGGCGCGGCGCCGGCATCTCCGAGCGGCGGCCTCGGATCGACTTCCAGATCGCCTGGTTGAGGCCGATCTCCGGGGTGGCGTCTTCCTTGGTGAAGTCCCAGGAAGCTGACTGGCGTGCCATCGGGGCGGTGGGCGGGTTGCGCGGGGCGTCAGGCTGTCCGAAGGGAATGACTTCAGGTTGGCGCGCCTTATAGGGGGACGAGTCAGGTCGCGAGTCGAATAGTGGCCACATCCGGCTGGCGCGCTGGTCGACGATGCTCATGGGCGGCAGGCCGAGCAGGTCTTCCGCGGTGGCGACCATCGCCGAGGTGTCGTAGTGGGTGGAGTCCACTCCACCGCGTTGGTTGTAGGCGCTGATGACGAGCGCCAGGGTCCGGTGTGCGTCGACGTGATCCGGTCCGTTCTGGGCATCGTCCTCGGTGACCAACATCACCGTGTCGTCCCAGTAATCCGAATGCGACAGCGTGTCGACCATCCGACCCAACGCGAGGTCGTTGTCGGCCATGTAGCTCTCAGGCGTCGATTGGCCCGCCCGGGTGCCGTTCGTGTGGTCGTTGGGCAGGCGCACTATCGAAAGCGCCGGAAGGGACCCGTTCGCCTCGTGCTCCCGGAATTCGCGTTCCCACTCCGGCTCACGGTCGACGTGATCTGAGCAGCTCATGTTGTATCCCGGGTACTCGACGTCGACCGGGTCGCCGAAGCGGGCTTGCAGGTGGGTGGTGTCGGATGCGTTGTCTCGCGGCTGCGTGCAGTCCCCGGGGAAGCGGGTGTACTCGCCGTAGCTGCGATAGGACACCCCGCGCGCCCACGCGTTGTCCCAGAGGTACCCGACCGTCTGGGCGGCCGCCGAGCGGAACACGCTCGGATCCGACGGCAGCGGCTCGGTGAGGAACTGCTGCGCGAGCGGAACGTTCTCGAAGTCGTACGCCCGCTGGCTCCCGCGCGGACGCGGCGAGTAGTTGATCGGCCACGTCTTGTCGACGTAATCGGTGGAATTGGCCTGGGTCGCCCAGTTGTGACCGTCAGCGGACGCCTCGGCGTCGGCGTAGAAGTTGTCGTAAAGGCCGAAGCGTCGGGCCAGCGCCCGGTGGTTGGGTGCCGAGCGGTCGTCGAAGAGATTGAGCGACGCGTCCCCGTTGCCCTCGTTCAAGGACCCAAAGACCTGATCGTAGGTGCGGTTCTCCTTGATGACGTAGATGACGTGCTTGATGGCGTTGAGGGCCGCCGGTTTGCGCTGGGCACGCGCCCGGGCCTGGTTGTTGGCTCGCACTCGGGCGGTCAGCCGGCGCAGGCGTCCCGGCTTGAACGGCAGACGGACCGTGGTCAGCGACCCCTTGATCATCGAACCGGAGTACTGGCTGTCACGGACGTCGGAGCGATCGTTCTCGGGATCGGGCGCCGGGCAGTCCGTGCGTGGGGTGAGTGGTCCACATGGGTTGGGCCCCGCGCCGGAGTCGTTGGTGTTGGTCGTCACCAATCGCCGGCCGTCCGGGGAAACGTCGACGTCGGCCGGGTACCAGGAGGTCGGCACGAAGCCGCGCACCCGACGGGTATCGAGGTCGATCACCGCGACGGCGTTCTCCCCGGCTTCAGCGACGTAGAGGGTGCGCCCGTCCGGCGAGACATCGAGTCCGTCCGGATTGGCGCCCTTCGGGCCGCCCGGCACCAGGGCGACGTCGATGGTCGCCGCCACCTGGTCTGACTCGGTGTTGATCACCGACACCGTGTCCGAGTTGGCGTTGGCCGTGTAGACCTCGTTGCGCCGCGGGTTCTCGGCGATGGCGCTCGGATGATCAGCCCGCAGCGGGTCGGGGTCGAGCGCGACTTCGGCGATCTTCTCCTCTGTCGTGGTGTCGATGACATTCACGTTGCGCCCGAGCCAGTTCGTCACGTAGGCCTTGCGGCCATCACGCGCGAACGCGACCCCGAAGGGCTGGAGCGCCGCGCCCAAGTCGATCTTCTTCAAGACCGTGCCGGCGTCGGGATCGATCACCGTGACACTGTTCCCGGGCGGATTGAGCCCCACGGCCGGCCCGGAGAGGTTGTTGGCGACGTAGAGCCTGGGACCACGTGGCGTGCGGCCGTACGCCAGGCCGGCGGGAAAGTTCGGAGCCGCGATCTGTCCCGTCTCCGAGAGCTGCCCATCCTTCACCGAGAGCACGTGGACGACATCCTGGCCGCCACCCGACGCCCAGGCCCGACGACCATCAGGCGAGAACGCGACCCCGTAGAAGGCCGACTCGCCCAGCGCCTTGGTCGCGTCATAGGTCACAGCGTCCGAACGGGCACCACGCTGCAGATCGAACAAGTCGACGGACTGCCTGCGGGCCGCGCCGCTCGACACCGACAGCAACTGATCTCCATCGGGAGACAGGGCTGAGCCCAGCGGCCCTTGGAAGCCGGTGGCAAAGCGGGGAACGCCGAGCTCCTGGCCGGCCGGTGCAACCCGAAACCCGGCCGGAGTGACCGGGGCATCACTACGCAGCGGGTCCTGCGCTCGCGCGCTCGAGGAGGTCACGAGCATGGCTGACCCGACCGCGCAAAGGACGATGGTACGTCGCAAGACCTTTACCTCCGCTTGAGGAACAACTCGCGGTGAACCTACGGCGGCGGCACCGTGGCGGTGTTAGCAACCGGTGTTCAAGCAGCGAGCACTCTTCGAGGCACCCACCCCTGCGAACTTCAACCTGACGGTTGACATTCCGCGACACCCGTCTTATCTTCAACCGCATGGTTGAAAGTTCCGAGATGGGCGCCGTCTTTCAAGCGTTGTCGAACGGACCGCGGCGGGCGATGCTCGGCCGCTTGGTCGAGTGGGAGCAGACGGTGGGGGATCTGGCTGAGCCCTTCGCGCCAACCCCGTCCCCTCAGCGCAGACGACTCCGACCGCGACGGCGCAGCCGGAACCCTCCCGGGCGCCTCGGGGAGCGACCGCGGTGACTTACGCGGCCGGCGGGCCGCTCCGCCGGTCCGTCGCCGCCTGGGCGGGTCTCTCCCCAACTCCCGTTGAGAAGTCCCCGAGCACTGCGAGCTCATGACGTCCTGCTGACCGCTCAGGAGTCCGAGATCGTAGCGGCCCTCGCCAACGCCCGTGGACACGGCGGCATCAGAGTCGTTCGCGACACGAACGCTCTGGGACACGGCGTCGAGCTCGTCCAAGACCCCACCATCCGTCAGACCGTGCTCCGGTGGTTCGTCGACCGCCTCGAGGACTCTTGAAGCAGGGTTCTGGTCACCGGTCGATCCGGGTCCGCCC
>JACCYI010000098.1 GCA_013696535.1 Solirubrobacterales bacterium | reverse complement strand
GTAGCGCTGATCGCCGGCGACGGCGGCTGTGCAGGAACGGCAGGTTTCGTGGCCGTTCTCCATGCGGCTTCCGATGATCGCAACCCGGGCGCGTCCGCCGTCGCTCCACTTATCCGTTTCTTCACGTCTTGGGCACGAAGGGTTCACATCCGGGGCCCGGGCGTCGCCGATACTGCCGTCGTTCTCCGGTGTCCGTCGGGCGCCGGTGTATGGAACCTCGAAAGGAGTCTTCTCCACATGACCACCCCTCGGCTGACCGGCGCTTTCGCCGGTCTCGCCGCGAGCGCCATGCTGCTTCCCGCGGCTGCGTCGGCCAAGCCGGTGTCGGTGCCGCAGGCGCAAGCGGCCCAGAAGCCCGTCATCACGCTCAGCGGTTCGACCTCGGTCGCCCCGCTTGCCTCCAAGCTCATCAAGGGCTACCTCAAGCAGTACAAGGGTCGAGCGAAGTTCAAGCTCCTGCAGGGAGGGTCTGACGTCGGCATCGCCGACGTCGCCGCCGACCGCGTCTCGATCGGCATGTCCTCCCGCGACGGCAAGGGCGGCGATCCGGGCGGCATCGTCTTCAACAAGATCGCTCGCGACGCGATCTGCCTTTCGACGAACGCCAACAACAAGGTCGCCAACCTGTCGCAGCAGCAGGTGCAAGCGATCTTCAGCGGCCAGGTGCGCGACTGGGGCCAGGTACCGGGCGCCACGACGACCGGGCCGATCAACCTCGTCGTCCGCACGGCCGCCTCGGGTACTCAGGACGCCTTCCAGAAGCTGTTCATGGGCAGCGCCAAGATCGCGTCGAGTGCCGCCACCAAGGCGTCCAATGGCCTCGTGGCCTCCTCGGTCAAGTCAGATCCGAACGCGATCGGATACCTCTCCTACGCCTTCACGAAGGGCCTCAACGACGTGGGCTACCAGGGCACCGAGTGCTCCCTGCGCACGGCCAAGGCCGGGACGTACCCTGGCTCGCGGAACTTCTGGATGGTCACGCGTGGCAAGCCGGGCGTCGGCTCGCCGGTTCAGAAGTTCATCTACTGGATCCAGAACTCGAACCGCGCCGCGAAGATCACCGCGTCGGAATGGGTCCCGCTTAAGTGATCGCAGCAGGCTTCGCACGGATGCGGCGCCCATGGTCCGACGATCGCGCCGAGCGGATGCTCGGCGCGGTCGCGTGCTTGGTGTTGCTGACGATCGCCGGGATGGTGGTCTTCGTCTTCTCGAAGGCCTGGCCGTCATTCGCCAACAACGGCCTCTCGTGGTTCGGCGCCGACTCCGAATCCGCAACGGTCGACCAGCAGCTGACGGAGATCTTCAACTCGCCGGCCGATCCGAGTGCATACGCCTATGACCTCAACGCCTGGCCGTTGCTGTGGGGCACGATCCTCACCACGGTGGGAGCGGTGCTCCTCGGGCTCGTGCTCGCCATCTTCTCTGCGATCTTCATCGTCGAGTTCGCCCCTCCCGGCCTTCGTCGAGTGCTCGAACCGGTCGTCCGCCTCCTGGCGGCCGTCCCCTCGGTCGTGTACGGGCTCATCGGGATACTCGTCCTGGTCCCCTTCGTGGGCAACCACCTCGTGTCGCGGGAGCGCAAGGAGTCAGTGATCCAAGTGGTGCAGCTCTCGGGTACGAGCGTGCTGGTCGCGGTCACGATCCTCACCGTGATGATCGTCCCGATCATGATCTCGATCATGGTCGACGCGCTCCGGAACGTCCCGGACGCCTGGACCCAGGGAGCCGCCGCGCTCGGCGTCAATCGGTGGCGCGTGATCTGGACCATCTCGGTGCGTGCTGCACGCCCCGCGTTCGTCGCAGCCGCCGTGTTGGCCACCGCCCGGGCGCTCGGCGAGGCGATCATGCTTTCGATGGTCTCGGGCTCCCAGGGCTTCGCCCCGAATCCGCTCGACGGCCTCACCTTCCTCTTCGAGCCGACGCGGCCGCTGGCCGCCACGATCGTCGACAACGCCGAGGGCCTGTCGGTGGCGCCCTTCGGCCAGACGATGTACGCGTTCGCC
>JACCYI010000091.1 GCA_013696535.1 Solirubrobacterales bacterium | reverse complement strand
GTCAAGGCAAGCGCGGACGGCCCGCCGACGCTGCCGGACAGCATGTCCACGCTCTCCTCGACCGAGAGCACCCTGTGCGACGTGAGCAGCTCGGCAAGCGGTTGGCGCCGGCTCGGTCCACGTGCGGAGGTATCGGCAGCGAGCGCCGAGCCCTCGACCTGCGTCGGCGACTCAGGTATCGAGGCGCAGCAGTGCGACCGTGTTCAAGACGAACAGGATCGCGAAACCGACCGTCCACCGGTCCAGGTTTCTTTCCATGAGCGAGCCCCCGACGTTCCCGCCGCCACCACCGACACCGAAGGCGCCGGACATGCCCGCGTCCTTCCCGGAGTGCAGCAGCACCAGAAAGATCAGGACGGCGGCGATGACGAACTGGACGATGGAGAGGACCGTGAACACGCGCACCTCAGGATAGTGGACCCCCTCCGCCCTCCTCACGACCCTCCAGGGCGTCGAGCCGCCGCAGGATGACGATCGCCTCGGCTCGCAGCGTCCGATCCTGTGCCTTCCAATCGGCGGCAGAGAGCTTGCCCGTCCGGAAGTCGAGCTCGGCATCGCGGATCTCCGAGTACTTCGCATCGCGCGCGGCCGTCCACTCGGCGTGCTCCGCGGTCTCCTCCGCCTCGCGGCGTCCAGCCCGCCCGCCGCGCAGGGGTGCGCTGACCACGTACGCGATCACCGCGGCGAGCGCGAGCACGAGCACGAGCTCCACGCTGTAGGTCAGGCGCGGCCGAGCTCGCGCGCCACACGGGCGGCGTACGCGGCGCTGACCCGGCGCGTCGCTCCGCTCGGTGCCGGCCACACAGCGGTGAGACCGCCCAGGAAGACGACGATCGCGCCAAGCCAGATCCAAGTCACCAGAGGTGAGACGATCAGGCGGAAGGTGGCCGCCGGCGGGTCGGAGGCGTAGGAGGCGGCGAGCCCACGCAGCGCTTGGACGAGCAGGACGTCCATCTCGGCCCGGCCGAGCTTCCCGCCCTTGCGGGCGGCGGCGAAGACACGGTCGCCTTCCTTCACGCTCGGCAGAAGCCCGCGCACGTCGGGCGAGACGACGGTCCAGACGTCCTCACGCAGCCCAGCCTTCAGGGCCACCTCGCTGGTCGCCTCGCCCTCGAAGAAACGCGAGACCGGGCCGAACTCCGGTGCCTGGGAGGGGAAGAAGGACCGCCGGCTCCGCATCGTCGCCACCGGCTCACCGTCCTTGGAGACCTTGAGGACCGCGCCGAGGTCGATGCGCTCCAGCCGGCCGTTGGAAGCGGCTACCACTTCGCCGGTCGGCTTGACGTAGGTGACGTCATAGGAGCCGATGCGGGCGCTCTGACCCGGGCGCAGATCGACGTCCCGAGCCTGCTGGAAGGCCGACGACGCGGCGATTCCCGTGAACAGCAGCGCGATCCCCAGGTGCACGATGTAGCCCCCGTAGCGCCGGCGGTTGCGGCGCACGAGCGAGACGACGGCCATCGGCACCGAGTCGTCGGACATCGCCCGCCGGGCCTTGACTCCGCGCCACAGCTCCTGGAACACGGTCCCGGCCACGAAGGTTGCGAAGACGAACATCGCCAGGGCCAGCGGCTTGTCCGCGACGCCGGCTCCCGCAAGGAGGGCGACGAGCACCGCGAGCGCGAAGAGCGCCGGGCCGAGCATCGTGCGCCGAACGTTGGCCCAAGTCGCCCGGCGCCAGGCGATTGCGGGGCCGATCCCGCTCAACAGGACCAGGACGATCGCCAGCGGCGTGATGTAGCGGTTGAACCACGGCGGGCCGACGGAGGCCTTGGAGCCCGATATGGCCTCGGAGATCAGCGGGAAGAAGGTGCCCCAAAACACCACGAAGCAGATGCCGACGAGCACGAGGTTGTTGAGCAGGAAGGCCGACTCGCGCGAGAACACCGAGTCCAGTCGGTGCTCGGACCGCAGGTCCTTCGAGCGCCAGACCACCAACCCGATCGAGCCCGCGATCAGCACCCCGATCAGCACGAGGAAGGGCACACCGAGCGTCGAGGCGCCGAAGGCATGGATCGAGTCGAGGATCCCCGACCGCACGAGGAACGTGCCCAGGATGGCCAGCACCCCGGTCGCCAGGACGAGTGAGACGTTCCAGACCTTCAGCATCCCGCGCTTCTCCTGGATCATCACGGAGTGCAGGAACGCGGTGCCGGTCAGCCACGGCATCAGCGAGGCGTTCTCCACGGGATCCCAGGCCCAGTATCCCCCCCAGCCGAGCTCCGTGTACGACCAGCGGGAGCCCAGGATGACTCCGATCCCCAGGAAGAGCCACGCGGCCAGGGTGAACGGCCGCGTGGAGCGGATCCACTCCGCCCCGAGGCGCCGGGTGACGAGGGCGCCGATCGCGAAGGCGAAGGGGATCGTGAAGAGCGTGTACCCCGAGTAGAGCATCGGGGGGTGGATCATCATGCTCGGGGGCCGCAGCAGGGGATTCAGTCCGACGCCCTCGGCCGGGACGGGGCCGAGCGTGCGGCCGAAGGGCGTCTCGAGGAAGACCATGAGCGAGACGAAGAACGCCGCGAAGGCCAGGAGCACCGCGGCCGCGTACGGCGCCACCTCGCGCAGCTTGTTGCGGGTGAGGAAGAGGATCAGCGAGGACCACAGGCCCAGGAGCGTCGCCCAGAGCAGAAGCGATCCCTCCTGTGAGGACCACATGGCGGTGAAGCGGTAGAAGAGAGGAGTGGTGGTCGACGAGTGACCGGCCACTAGGTCGAAGGAGAAATCGGAGCGCAGGAACGCGGCTTCGAGCACCCCGAACGCCACGAGAAGCGATCCAGCGACGGCGTAGACCGCTCGTCGACCCGACGCCACCCACGCACGGTTGCCCCGCCTGGCCCCGTGGAGCGATGCACCCACGCCGTAGACCGAGACGGCGAGAGCCAGGATTAGGCAGGCACGGCCGAGGGTGAGCACTCAGGTCTGTTCGTCGGCGGAGAACTTCGACGGGCACTTGGTGACCAGCGAATCCTTCTCCCCGACGAAGGTAGCGCCCTGCTTGCGCACGTCGACGATCACCTCGCGCCCCTCTCGGAACGGATCGGGCACCGCACCCGTATAGGTCACCGGGACAGAGACGTTGCCGTCCCGATCGCGGACGCGAAACGTCGTCCTGACGCCGTCTTTGATGATCGAACCGTCCTGCACCTTGCCCGTGAGCTCGTAGGTCTGCCCCGACTTGGCCGCCCCCACGAGCTGCGAGGGACTGCGTGCCTCACTCGCCCCGGCGAAGCTCGTGTACACGAGCGCCCCCGCAAGCAGCAGCGCGCAACTCAGCGCGATCGTGAAGCGAAGCGTGCGTCTGCGGTCAGGGTCCATCGCCCTCCAGTATGACGCGAACCATGGCGCGTCAGCGTTCCTACTTCACCTCGGCGCACAGACGCCGAATAGAAGAGAAGTCCCATCCGCCGCGAAACCTTTTCCAACCACGACGTTAGGTATCAGAGATGCAACGTTCATCCTCAACTCCGACCCTCCTGCGCGAGGCCTCCGCCCCGCTTCAGAGAAGCCGCTCGAGTCAGACCGTGTCCAACGCCGACGCCCGAGCCCGCCGCTCTGGCGGCCCGCAGGACAAGGCGCTTTACCGCTGCGGTTGCGGCTGTGCCTTCAAGGCGGAGGTCACCACTTCCGTCGGTTGCCCGCACTGCGGCACGCACCAGGCTTGGTAGCCCCCCGCGAGCGATCCGCTCGGTCAGCCGACGGAGATCTCGGCGCGTAGCGCGAAGGGCTCCACGAGCTCTATCCGGTCGCCACTCCAGAACCGCCCGGGGTCGTACCAGCTGGCGGGTCGCCGTCGGGGCAGCAGGCCCATGGCCTGGTAGGTGGTCGCGACGATCTCCGCGCAGTAGATCGTCTCGAGCGACGACGAGCGGCGGCGGAAGCGGGCTGTGAGCCACTGCCGGACGAGCCCGGGCGTAGTCGGGAACGGCCGGCCGTCGAAGCGATCGATGACGCCCATCAGCTTGTCCTCGTGATGGCGCTCGATCGCGCCCTCCAGCTGCCGTACCCAAGCGCGCTGCCCGTAGCGCTCGTTCCAGGTCGTCACGGCCTCGGCCAGCAGGTGGAGCTGGACGCCTCGGTGCCGCTCCCCGGTCCAGACGTCGGGCAGCGTGCGACCCAGCTCGGCGTGCCACAGCAGCGGTGGCAGGTCATCCAGGGCGACGACCATGCCCACGTGGTTGACCGGGCTGTTCGTGAAGGCCTGGATGGCTCGGTCGGCGAGCGACGAGCCGCGAAACAGCCAGATGTCCCCGGTCGACGCCGCGGCGACGGCGTCGCGCAAGGGAAGGGGGATCACCCGCCGTAACCTACGCGACCGATGCGTCCTCCCTGGAAGTACATCGGACTCGCCGGACTTGCGGGTGTGGCCGCGACCGGCGTGGTCGTGGCCCGCAACCGCCGGGCCCAAGGCGAGTATGACCCCGACGAGCTGCGAGACCGTCTCCACCGTCGTCTCGCCGACATCCCGGCGCGGGATGGCGGCGAAACGGAGACCGAAGCCAACTAGGCGATGACTGGCTCGCCGGTCATCTCGGCGCGCAGCGCTTCGGCGAGGGAGTTGGGCAGCACCCGGTAGGAGTGAAACTCCATCGTGTAGTTGCCGCGGCCCTGGGTGGCGGAGCGCAGGTCGTTGGCGTAGCCGAACATCTCCGACAGCGGCACCTCGGACATCACCGAGACGATGCCGCCCGGCCGCGACTCGCGCTCGCCGACGAGCCCGCGGCGACGGGCGATGTCGCCCATCACCCACCCCAGGCCGTCTTCGGGCACGATGACCTCGACGGCCATGATCGGCTCGAGGATGACCGGCTTGGCGCGACGGCACGCGTCCTTGAACGCGATGTTGCCGGCCATCTGGAAGGCGATCTCCGACGAGTCGGTCTGGTGCGACTTGCCGTCCGTGAGCGTCACTTTGACGTCTTCCATCGGGTAGCCGGCCACGACGCCGGAGCTCATGCCGAGCTCACAGCCCTTGCCGACCGCCGACACGTACTCCGTCGGGACGTTGCCGCCCTTGACCGCCGAAGAGAACTCAAAGCCCTTGCCCGGGTTGGGCTCGATGTCGATGTAGACGACGCCGTACTGTCCCGAGCCGCCAGTCTGCTTGATGAAACGGCCTTCGACCTTGGTGGCCGACGACGTGATGGTCTCCCGGTAGGCGACCTGCGGCCGGCCGGTGTTGGCGCTGACCTTGTACTCGCGCTTGAGGCGCTCGACGGTGACTTCGAGGTGCAGCTCGCCCATTCCGGAGACGACGGTCTGGCCCGTCTCGGTGTCCGTGCGCATCTGCAGGGAGGGGTCCTCGCGGACCAAGTAGGCGAGGGCGAGCGCCAGCTTCTCCTGATCGGCCTGGGTGGACGGCTCGATCGAGACGTGGACGACGGGCGGGGCGAAGGAGATGTTCTCGAGTACGACCGGCTTGTCGGGAGCGCAGATGGTGTCGCCGGTGGTGGCGTTCTTCATGCCGACCGCGACCGCGATGTCGCCCGCGTAGACCTGCGTCACGTCTTCCCGGTTGTTGGCGTGCATCATCAGCAGGCGGCCGATGCGCTCGGACTTGCCGCTCGTGGAGTTCAGGACCTTGTCGCCCGCCTTGAGCGTGCCTGAGTAGACCCGGAAGTAGGTCAGCGGCCCGGCCTGCGGGTCGCGCTGGATCTTGAAGGCGAGCGCGGCGAAGGGCTCCTCGTCGGAGGGAGCGCGATGGGCCTCGCCATCGGCCGCGACGACGTCGCCGCGATCCAGGGGAGAGGGCAGGAAGGCCGCGATGGCGTCGAGCAGGGGCTGCACGCCCTTGTTCTTGATGGCCGAACCGCACATCACCGGCTGAACGCCGCTGGCGAGCGTCGCGCGGCGAACGCCTTCGGCGATGAGCTCTGAGGTGACCGCCTCCTCGTTCTCGAGGTAGGCCTCCATCAGCGGCTCGTGGTACTCGGCAACGGCGTCGATGAGCTCGTGATGCCCGACGTGGGCGGCATCGGCGTACTCGGCCGGGATATCCCCCACCTCGTAGTCCATGCCGTCCTCGGACGTGTAGAAGATGGCCTTCATGGCGACGAGGTCGATGACGCCCTGGAACTCCGCCTCTGCGCCCATGGGAACCTGGATGGCGATGGCGTTCGCACCGAGGCGATCGCGCATCGTGCCGATGGCCTTGACGAAGTCCGCCCCCTGCCGGTCCATCTTGTTCACGAAGCACAGCCGGGGGACCCGGTACTTGTCCATCATCCGCCAGACGGTCTCCGACTGCGGCTCCACGCCGGCCACCGAGTCAAACAGCGCGATGGCACCGTCCAGGACGCGCAGAGACCGCTCCACCTCGGCCTGGAAGTCGACGTGGCCCGGCGTGTCGATGATGTTGATCCGGTGCTCCTTGGCGCCGGGGACGTTGCTCGGCGTCCAGAAGCACGTGGTGGCGGCGGACATGATCGTGATCCCGCGCTCCTGCTCCTGGTCGAGCCAGTCCATGCTGGCGGAGCCGTCGTGCACCTCGCCCATCTTGTGCAGCTTTCCCGTGTAGTACAGGATCCGCTCGGTGGTCGTCGTCTTGCCCGAATCGACGTGGGCGCTGATCCCGATGTTCCGGGTGCGTTCTAGAGGGATCTGGCGGGCCATGGTGTCAAGACTCTTTTCGTGGGCACTGACGATTCTCCGGCTGGTGTCCGGCGACGCCCGGAACTCGCGGCGAGAGCGCTCATTTTACCAGCCCACCTCGGGCGCAACCCTTGAGGTTCGCGGCCGTTTCAGGCCCATACGACTCCCACTTTCATTCGCCGCCGCCCTGGTGCTGGCAGCCGTCGCTGCACCGGGGGCTTCGGCGGCCGACACGACGCTCGCGACAGATCCAATCGCCCAGCGGGTCACCGCGCTCGCCGGCACCGTGGTCTGGGTGAGCGGCCGCTTTCCGAATCAGACGCTCATGCAGCACACCGCTTCAGGCACGGCTCCCGTCAAGGGCGCGCCGCGCCGGACTTACACGTCGATCGACCTGGGCCGCGACGCGGGCAACCGCCTACTGCTCACCTACCTGCGCTGCGTCGGGACCCGCAGATGCCTCGCGTTCCGGGACGACCTCAAGGGCCATCGAACGGTCGTCAGGAGCCTTGCCCTCAAGCGCTGCTCGCTCACCACCGCGCCGTCTGTGTGGCGGACGCGCACCGCCTTCGGCCTCGCCTGCACGAAGGGCACCGGATCGCTTCGCAGGAACGATCCCAGGCGCTCGGGGCTGTACGTCAAGACGGCGGCTGGCGCCACCGGACGCCTGCCCCTGCCGACGGACGCCGTCAAGTTCGGGATCAACCGGATCTCCCTCGTCGACCTGCGATCGACGGCGGTGGCCGCCGTCGCAGCCGACGTCTTCGAGTACGCCTTCACCCAGACGATCGCCGGGAAGCAGAGGCGGTCCTTCCTCGCCGCGGCATCAGAAGGCGACTCCAACGAGGAGGTGCGCGGCTTGGCCCTCGGTTCCGGGGGCGCGATGTGGACGCTCGTCGACTCCGAGCACGCCGGCGATCCGAACCTGGCGATCATTCACCGGCTGACCGGCGCCTGCCTGGACTCCGAGCGGCTGCCCAACCTGCCGGGTGACGACGAGGAGTCCGGCTTCCGCGCCGTCGGGCTTGCAGCGGACGGACGGACGCTCCACCTGGCCGTGCCGGACCTCGGCATCGTGACCCACCCATTTGAGCCGGAAGGCGCCTGCCGCGAGATCGGGTGAGACCGGGCGGGTGAACCCGCGGTGGATCTCGATCGTCAGGCGGGCACGGCGCCCGCCAGGCGGCGAGCGACTTCTTCGCGGACGAGGGGCGCCACCTCGGTTCCGAAAAGCTCGATCGAGCGCAGCACGTCGCGATGCGCAACCGCTCCGACGCTCATCTGCCCCAGATAGCGCTGATGGCCGAAGAGCTCGTGCTCGTAGAGGATCTTCTCAGCGACCTGCTCCGGGTTCCCCACCGCAAGCGCGCCTCGCGGCGAGCGGAGGGCTTCGTACTGATCGCGGCCCATGGGAGGCCAGCCACGCTCACGACCGATGCGGCTCATCATGGCGGTGTAGGAAGGCGCGAAGGCGGCGTCGGCCTGCGCAGAGTCGACGGCGACGAAGGCGTGCGTGTTGATCCCGACCGGCAACGTGTCCGGAGCGTGACCTGCGTTCGTTGCGGCTTCCCGGTACAGGTCCACGAGCGGGACGAACCGCTCAGGCTGACCGCCGATGATCGCGATCGTCAACGGCAGGCCGAGCGTCCCCGCCCGGACGACGGACTCCGGCGAGCCACCGACGGCGACCCAGACGGGTAGCGGATCCTGGACCGGACGCGGCCAGACACCGATGTCCTCCAGCGGCGGGCGATGGCGGCCGACCCACGTCACGCGCGTCTGCCTGCGCAGCTCGAGCAGCAGTTGCAGCTTCTCGGCGTACAGCTCGTCGTAGTCCTCGAGGTCGTGTCCGAAGAGCGGAAAGGACTCGATGAACGAGCCGCGCCCAGCCATGATCTCGGCGCGACCGCCCGAGAGGAGGTCGACCGTGGCGAAGTCCTGGAAGACCCGCACCGGATCGGCCGAGCTCAGGACGGTTACGGCGCTGGTCAGCCGTATCCGCTTCGTGACGACCGCCGCAGCCGCCAGGGCAACCGCGGGCGACGAGATCAGGAAGTCGGGTCGATGGTGCTCGCCGATGCCGAAGACGTCCAGACCGAGCTCGTCGGCCAGCTGGGCCTCCTCCATGAGCTCGCGCATCCGCTGCTCGGGGGTGGCGGCGCCGCTGAGGTCGGCAAACGTGGCGAGACCGAGTTGCATCGTTCTCACACTAGAAGCGGCGGACGAGATTCGAACTCGCGACCCTCAGCTTGGGAAGCTGATGCTC
>JACCYI010000084.1 GCA_013696535.1 Solirubrobacterales bacterium | reverse complement strand
TTCGGGTCGTAGCGGTGCTCGGCCATGGGCGGTGGAGCATAGAGTCCGCCTCGTGCGCTCCTTCGCCGCCCACGTCGACGAGGTGCGGCACGGTGTCGAGCTCGAGTACTGGCGTGAGGGCGTCGGCGGTCGGCCCCTCGTGCTGCTGCACGGCTGGCCGGAGACGCGGCGCATCTGGTCGCGCAACGTCGGGGCGCTGGCCGACGCCGGGTTCGAGGTCGTCGTGCCCGACCTCCGCGGCTACGGCGGCTCCGGCCTAGCGCCGGACGGGTGCTACGACCTCGCCGTCCACGCCCGCGATGTCCACGCGCTGATGGTCGACGTCCTCGGGCATGAGCGCTTCGCCGCCGGCGGATCGGACCTCGGGGGCGGCGTCGCCATCGACCTCGGCCTGCGTTTCCCGGGCGTCGTGCAGGGCCACGTCCTCTTCAACTGCGTGTTGCCGCTCCTGCCCGAGCTTGGGCCGGTCGGGCCACGCACGCGTCAGGCCTCGGACTGCTTCGTCCGCCAAGCCCGCGACGCCGACGCGCTTGCCGCCGAGTTGCACACACCCGAGGAGCGCCGACGGTACATCGCGACGTTCTACACGAGCCGATTCTGGGGCACGCCGGGCGGCTTCACCCGCGAGGAGGTCGCCTGGATGACCGAGCCGTTCGCAGACGCGGACAAGTTGCGGGCCGGCTTCGGCAACTACGAGAGCGCCATGGGCACGCGTGCCCTGAGCGAGCCGCCGCGGATGTTCGAGCGGGTCGTCGTGCCGACCCTCGCGCTCTACGGGCCGGACGACCACGTCATCTACGAGGACTTCCCCGAGCGCTGCGAAGTGGTCTTCGAGCATCTCGTCGGCCCGTTCGTCGTCCCCCGTGCCGGCCACTTCCTGCAGTGGGAGCGCGCGGAGCTGTTCAACGGGGCAGTGGCCGCGTTTCTGGGCGACCGTGTCGCCACCAACGAGTAAGGGCACCGCCGCTTCCGTCCGGCACACGAACTAGTGTTCGCATGACGATGGAGCTGACTCCAGATCAGAAGGGCGGGATAGCGGAGTTGGCGATCGCCTCGAAGGCGGCGCAGCTCGGCATCGTTGTTTCGCGCCCGATGACGGAGGGATCGCGATATGACCTGATCTTCGACTGGCACCTCGGCCTGCAGAGGGTGCAGTGCAAGTGGGCGGTCGAGATCGGCGGCGCCGTCTCTATCCGGCCCATCTCATGTCGACGCACGGCGACCGGACAGCTGAAGCGCTGCTACTCAGCCGACGACATCGACGCGCTCGCGGCCTACTGCGCCAGCCTCGACGAGGTGTGGCTCCTTCCGATCGCCGATTTCGGGCACACGAGGGAGATCCGTCTCAGAGTGTCACCCGCCAAGAACAATCAGCGCGTGGGCGTTACACTCGCGCAGAAGTACCGGTTGGGGGCCATAGCTCAGCTGGGAGAGCGCGTGGCTGGCAGCCACGAGGTCGGGGGTTCGAGCCCCCCTGGCTCCATCGACGCGAAGGCCGTCCTCTGAGGCGGCCTTCGTCGTTGCCGGGCGTCAGGCCGAGGCGGCTTCGGGGACCCGGGCTGCCAGAGCCGTGAGCTCGTCCGGGTCGAGTGGGAGGCGCGGCACATCGCCCCACAGCTGATCGAGGCGGTAGAACTCGCGCGTCTCGGGGGTGAAGACGTGAACGACGACGTCGAGATAGTCCATCAGGATCCAGCGCGCCTCGCTGGTGCCCTCCACCCGGCGGGGCAGCGCGCCCACCGACTTCTTCATGCCGAGATGCACGCCGTCATGGATCGCCTTCGCCTGCCGTTCGGTGTTGCCCTGGCAGACGACGAAGAAATCGGTGTACCCGGCGACGCCACGAAGATCGATCGCCACCATGTCGATGGCCTTCTTCTCGGCTGCGAACGCAGCGGCGAGCTTCGTGAGCTGCTCGGGATCCGTCATCTGCTCCCCATTGTGGCAGGGCTCTCGGCGCTGTACAGACCGAGCTCGGCGATGAGCTCGGTCACGGCGTCCGGGAGGAGGTGGCGCACCGGTCGGCCGGCGGCGACACGGCCCCGCAGGTCGGAGGAGGAGACGTCCAACCGCGGCATGTCGAAGAAGCAGAGGCGATCGGCCGGCGCGAGATCGGCCAAGCGCCCGCGCAC
>JACCYI010000072.1 GCA_013696535.1 Solirubrobacterales bacterium | reverse complement strand
TCGCCGGAGTTCCAGCGCGTGCGGATCGGGGTCGGTCGCCCTGACTCGACCGATCCGGACATCGTTGCCGCCTACGTGCTGGGCGCGTGGCGCCAAGGACGAGGGGAGGTCGAGGAGCTTGTCGATACGGCGTGTGTCGAGGTCGAGCGGCTGCTCGATCAGGGCACGGCCCCCTGAACGCACGAAGGGCCGCCCGAGAGCGGCCCTTCGCGATCACTGCGGCGCCCCCGCGGGGCGCGGATCTCCGACTAGGAGATCGTGAGCGTGTTGACGTCCGGGTCGGACGGGGTGCGCGCCGAGACGGCGGCGTACTCGTAGGCGGTGCCGGGCTTGGAGCCCGGCTTTCCGAAGCCGAAGCCGGCCGACTCGAGCACGGCGACTGCGTCCTCGATCTTGTAGAAGCCGCCGAGACCCGTGGTCGGCAGGTCGCTGACGGCCTCGCGCTGACCGAACTTCGCGTACGCACGGTCGTTGCCGAGCTTGCCGAGCGACTGGAGGGCCAGCGCGCGGTGGACCGACTCGACGGCCATGATCTCCGCCGTGTAACGGGCGAACTTCGAGCCCGCCAGCGTGCCCTGACGGGCGAAGACCGTCGTGGCGAGCAGGTAGGCGTTGACGAACACCTGGTCACCGACGACCAGCGTGGTCAGCAGGCTCTTCGCGCTGGCGAAGACCTCGTCCGGCACGAAGATCGTCGTCGTGACGGCCTTGCCGCCGACTGCGCTCGAGGTCAGCAGCTCGTAGTGGTTCTTCTCCTGCTGCGCGGCGGCACGCACGTTGCGCAGCGTGACGGCGTCCAGCTTGCCGGCGAGCTTCTCGGCACCGACCGTGTTGACGATGGTCGCCAGCACCTCGGCGGTGGCGGCGACGGCGGCGATCTTCTCGACGGTGTTCGTCGAGTTCTGGATGACGGCGGCGCCGGCGTCGCTCGTGGCGTACCCCAGCAGGCCCATGGAGCCCATGGCCGCAGCCGTCGTCTTGATCAGCGTCCGACGCGTATGGGCGCTCTCGTGCCCATTCTGCTTGTCGATCGTGTCGAAGATGTGGTTATTGACTTCGGACATGTGTCTCCATTCGCGGCGCGCGGCGCCGCATCGTTGTAGGGGTGACCTATCCCCTAGTTGTGGGGGTGACCTATCCCCTTATTGGTGTAACGCACCGCGTCCTACTTTGGACGCCTCTGCAAGGCATCCCCCGGGTTGAACGTCAGGCAACAGACAATCTGCTTTTCGGATCAGCCAGGGTGCAGGCGATCTATCGGCACCGTACGCCCGGGGCTTGAGCGGTGGTCTCAATACCTTGGCCGCGTCGTGGCGGGCGTCTCGCGCGCCAAGCCACGCCGACGGGTACCGAGACAACCCTTTAGACGGCCGCTCTACCCTCGGCGCGATGGAGATGACGCAGGAAGCCGGGGTCCCCGGAGCCCGCGAGCAGCTCGAGTCGGCGCTCTTCGAGGTCAAGCGCGTGATCGTCGGTCAGGACGAGATGCTCGAGCGCCTGCTGGTGGCGCTGCTCACGGGCGGCCACGTGCTCCTCGAGGGCGTGCCGGGCCTCGCGAAGACGCTCACGGTGCGGACGGTCGCCGAGGTGCTCGGCGGCTCCTTCCGCCGCGTGCAGTTCACCCCGGACCTCGTGCCCTCCGACCTGGTCGGCACGCGTGTCTACCGCCCCGACACGGGCCGCTTCGACGTCGAGCTCGGCCCCGTGTTCGGCAACGTGCTGCTGGCCGACGAGATCAACCGCGCGCCGGCCAAGGTGCAGTCGGCGCTGCTCGAGGTCATGCAGGAGCACCAGGTCACGATCGGCGGGGAGACCTTCCGGGTGCCCGAGCCCTATCTCGTGCTCGCCACCCAGAACCCGATCGAGTCCGAGGGGACCTACCCGCTCCCCGAGGCCCAGACCGCCCGCTTCCTCTTCAAGCTCGTCGTCGGCTACCCGAGCCGGCGCGAGGAGGCCGCCGTGGTCGCCCGCTCGCTGGAGCCGGCCGCTCGCGTCCGCGAGCTCCTGCAGCC
>JACCYI010000070.1 GCA_013696535.1 Solirubrobacterales bacterium | reverse complement strand
CTGCTCGCCCGCGCCGCTGGAGCGTCCGAGCACCGTGCCGAGCTCACCTCGCGCAACGGGTGCCTCCCTCTGCGGCGGGCGATCGCCCGCCGGAAGCCCGACTTCATCAAGTCACATGGCGGGGGGGCCAACGCCCTGCTCGCGCGGGTGCCGCTCACGAGCGACCACCGCCAGGCGCGTCTCACGTGCCGGCCGGAGCGCCGCGTCGTGCACGGTGTGGCCCTCCCCGACGGGACCTGGGTGGTGAACCTGCACGCGAGCACCCACCCGGCAGAACAGCGGCGGGCGGATCTCCACACCGCCCGCGACCACGCGTTGACCTGGTCGGCCGGGGCACCGCTGATCTTCGGTGGAGATCTCAACTCCAGGAATCCGCGCCTCGAACACCTCTCCATCGTCGCCTCCCACCGGGTCGACCATCTGCTCGTCCGTGGCCTGGAGGCGAAGGGGCCCGGCGAGGTCCTGGACGCGGGTATTCTCTCTGACCACCGACCGTTGGCCGTTGATCTCAGACCCACGGCCTAAAGGAGATCCATGCGCCGTGGAGCTCTCGCCACCTGCCTCGCGCTCGCTGTTGCGGGATGCGGCTCCGACGAGCCGGCTTCGAGCGGCGACAAGCCCGCCGCGGAGAAGGCGCCGAATGCCGTCGGAATGAAGAACACCGCGTTCGACCCGGGGCAGATCACCGTCAAGGCCGGCGATACGGTCAACTGGGTCAACGACGAGGAGGTCGAGCACAACGTCGTTGCGACAGACGGCGCGACCTTCAAGTCCGACACCTTCGGCAAGGACGGCACCTTCAAGGTCAAGACCGAGAAGCCCGGAAAGATCAGTTACGTCTGCACGATCCACGAAGGCATGGGCGGCAGCATCACCGTGGAGTAAGGGCGCCCTTCAGCGATCGAAGCGCTCCCGCCCGCCGGCCCGGATCCCGAAGCCGCGCAGCGCGAGGAGAGCCTTCTCGCTCACCGTGCCCGGCTTGGGCAGGATGCCGAGCTGCATGGCCGCGTCGTAGAGATCGAGGAAGGCGCGCACACGGTGCAGGCGACCCCCTGAGAGCTCGCAGTAGAAGATCGCGTGCACGATCAGGAACCGGCCGGTCGGGGCGAGTCCCTCCAGCGGCTTCGTGTGGTTGGCGAGCAGCTTGACCGGCGCGGCGATGTGGCGCCCGTTCGAGAGCCGCTCGCCCGTCTTGTTCACGCGCGCGTCGGGGAAGGCGGCCCAGAGTCGGCCGGCGTGAGCGGCCAGGGCGGCTGCGCTCTCCAGCGGATCCTTGGTCAGCGGGTCCTCGTAGTGCAGGTCGGGAGTGCAGAGAGGTTCGAAGGCGGCGGGATCGCGGCCCGACCACGCGCGCTCCCAGGCGTCCATGAGCTCGTCATGCGTCATCGTGAGAACCCAAGGATGACGAACGCCACGGCTCTGCCTTCACCCAGCCTGACACGCGTTCTTCGTCACCCGGACTTCCGCTACCTCTGGCTGGGGGAATCGGCCAGCCAGATCGGCGATCGGCTCGTTGTGGTCGCGCTGGCGCTGTTCATCATCGACGAGACAGGGTCGGCCACCGACCTCGTGCTCGCGGCGAACGTCTTCCCGCTGGTCGGCTTCCTGCTGATCGGCGGGGTCTGGGCGGACCGCCTGCCGCGCCACCGCGTGATGATCGTCTCCGACCTCGTCCGCTTCGGCCTGCACGCCCTACTGGCCGTGCTCATCCTCACCCACGAGGTACGGCTCTGGCACATCATGGTCATCGAGGCGCTGTTCGGAACCGCCGAGGCGTTCTTCCGTCCGGCCTACTCGGGGTTGCTCCCGCAGACCGTGCCGGAGGAGGAGGTCCAGGAGGCCAACGCCGTGAGCAGCCTGATGACCAACGCCGCCGAGTTCGCCGGCCCGGCGCTGGCTACGGCGCTGGTCCTGGGCGTCGGCGCGGGGACGGCGTTCGCTCTCGACGCCGTCACCTTCCTGGTCAGCGCGGCGCTGCTGTCGCGCGTCCGCCCGCGGAGGCGCGGTGAGGAGGTGATCCGCGAGAGCCTTCTCGTGGAGGTGCGCGAAGGCTGGAGCGCGGTGCGCCGCCCCATGTGCACGGGTATGACCCTGCGCTTCTGTGGCCGGGCGCCATCGTCCTGTTCGCTCTCGGGCTTCCACTCTGGCTCGTCCTACCGGCGACGGTGATCGCCGGGACGGGCATCGCGCTCTTCGAAGTGTGGTGGCTGACCGCACTCGCCGAGCAGATCCCACCCCACATGCTCTCCCGCGCGACGGCTTACGACTGCGAACGCTCGAGGCTCAGCCGAACTCGGGCGTGCCCGCATCAGGCGTGGAGGCCTCGGCATAGAGCCTTCGGGGTATGCGACCGGCGCGGCGCGCGAGGCGGCCGGCCTCGGTGGCCAGGCGGATCGCCGAAGCCATCTGCGCCGGGTCCTTCGCCCGCGAGATCGCCGAGGCGCAGAGCACAGCGTCGCAGCCGAGCTCCATCGCGAGCGCTGCGTCCGACGCCGTCCCGACCCCGGCGTCGAGCACCACCGGCACGCCGGCCTGCTCGGTGATCAGTCGCAGGTTGTATGGGTTGAGCAGCCCCTGTCCGGAGCCGATGGGCGAGCCCAGCGGCATCACCGCCGCGCAGCCGACATCCTCGAGCCGGCGGGCGAGGATGGGATCGTCGCTCGAGTACGGGAGCACGACGAAGCCTGCGTCCACGAGCTCCTCCGCGGCTTCGAGCAGCGCCGGCGCGTCCGGCAAAAGCGTGCGGTCGTCCCCGATCACCTCGAGCTTGACCCATTCGGTCTCGAACGCCTCGCGCGCGAGCTTCGCGGTGAGGACGGCGTCGCGCGCCGTGAAGCATCCGGCGGTATTCGGGAGCAGCTTCACGCCACCCGCGGCGAGCACGTCGATGATCGAGCCGCGCTGGGCGGGGTCGATGCGGCGCAGTGCCACGGTGACGAGCTCCGTGGCGCTCGCCTCGATGGCGAGGGCCATGGCGTCGAGCGACCGAAAGCCGCCCGTGCCGAGGAGCAGGCGGGAGTTGAAGGACTGACCCGCGATGACCAGCGGATCGGCCGTGGCGGCGGTGGTGGCCATGACGGCTCAGCCTCCTTGGACGGCGTGCAGGACTTCAACGCGGGCACCCTCGTCGAGCTCGAGCGCGTCCCAGGCTCCGCGGGGGACCACTTCGGCGTCGACCGCGACGGCGACCCCGCGGGCGTCGTCCGGGACGTCGAGCGCGGAAAGCACCGAACGGACGGTGGCCCCCTGGGCGACATCAGCTTCGTGGCCGTTGAGAACGACCTTCATCGCGCGGCCTCGAGGCGAGCGAAGCGTCGAGGATCGACGGCCGCGGCCCAGGCGGGCAGCGGTTCGCCCGCCAGTGCGGCCGCGGTCAGATCGGCGGTGAGCGGTGTGAGCAGGATTCCGTTGCGGTAGTGG
>JACCYI010000035.1 GCA_013696535.1 Solirubrobacterales bacterium | reverse complement strand
CTCGGTCAGCTCGACGAGGGACGGAGTGGAGGTGGTTGTAAGCGCAAGCATCTCTCGATGCTACTCCTCGGCTCCCTCCGGCTTCGCGTCGTGTTGACCCCGCTCTAGCAATGCCACACATTCGATATGCGGCGTCTGCGGGAACATGTCGACCGGCTTGACCCGGCGCAGGACCCACCCCGCCTCCACGAGCTGCGCTGCGTTGGGAGCGAGCGTGGTCGGGTTACAAGAGACGTAGACGATCCGGTCTGGCCCCGCCTCGATGATGCGGCGGACGACCTTGGCCGACAGTCCGGCGCGCGGAGGATCGATCACGCACACGTCGGGCTTGCCCACGCGCTCGACCAGCTCGCGCATCGACGTGCGGATGTCTCCGGCAAAGAAGGTGGCGTTGGAGATCTCGTTGAGCTTCGCGTTCTCGATCGCGTCGGCCACCGCGGACTCGATGAGCTCCACGCCGATCACCTGGCGGGCGCGGGCGGCGAGCCTGATCGCGATGGTGCCGATGCCGCAGTACAGGTCGAACACGCGCTCGTGGCCGCGCAGCCCCGCGAATTCGGTCGCGACGCCGTACAGCACTTCGGCCATCTCGGTATTGGTCTGAAAGAACGCCTGGGGAGAGATCAGGAAGCGCAGCTCGCCGAGGTCGTCCATGAGCTGGGGGGAACCGGAGAGCAGGCGCGTCGTCCCGCCCTGCGTGCTCTCCCCGAGCGACTCCGTCTGAGTCCAGAGCACGCCGTCGGCGTCGACGGCGCCCGCGAGCTTCTCGGCGTCGAGCACACCCGGTGAGGTGACCAGGCGAACCTGGGACTGCCCCGTGCGACGGCCCTCACGGATGATCAGGTTGCGCAGCAGTCCGCGTTGGGTGCGCCGGTCCCAGGCGTCGAGCTTCTCCTCGCGGCAGAACGCGAGCACCTGCTCGCGCAGCTCGTTGGAGCGCTCGGAGGCGAGCTTGACGTCCGTTACCGAAACGATCTCGTCGAAGCGGCCTGGTGCGTGGAAGCCGCACACGAGCTCACCCTCCGTTCCCACGCCGAACGAGTACTCGAGCTTGTTCCGATAGCGCCACTGCTCGAGAGCGGGGACGATGGGATCGAGCTCGAAGCCCTCGAGGCGCCCGATGCGAGTCAGCGCGTCCGCGACCTGCTCCTGCTTGACCTCGAGCTGGCGCTCGTAGGGCAGCACCTGCCACGGGGCGCCCGGGTGGTCGGCGACCGGCGCGATGCGGTCCGGACCGGGCTCGAGCACCTCGACCGCGCGCGCCTCCGCGTACGCGCGCTTGGACTTGCCCACTACGGCGCGGACGCGGTCACCCGGCATGCCGCCCGCGACGAAGACCACGTAGCCCTCGAGGCGCGCGACGCCGTTGCCGCCGTAGGCGAGGGTGTCGACCGTGAGCTCCAGCTCGTCCCCACGCGCGGGTCGGGGAGGGCGGGAGACGGGAGAAGTGCTCATCGGCGTTCAGGATGGCAGGCGCCGCCGGGGCCGAACCTCATCCGACCAGCAGCTCGATGAGCGCCTTCTGCGCGTGCCGTCGGTTCTCCGCCTGATCCCAGATCCGCTGGCGGGAGCCGTAGAGGACTTCCGCGGTGATCTCCTCGCCCGGATGCGCCGGAAGGCAGTGGAGGGCGATGGCGCCCGGGGCCGCTCGGTCGAGCAGCTCGTCGTCGAGCCGGTAGGAGGTCAGGGCTTCACGGCGGCGGGAGGCGCTGGCCTCGTCGTCGGACATGGAGACCCAGACGTCGGTGTAGACCGCCTGCGCACCGGCCACCGCAGCGGCTGGATCGTCGGTCAGAGTGGCGCCTAACGTGTCCTCGAGCTGATAGCCGGCGGGGGCCGCCACGCTCACCTGAACTCCAGCCAGCGCGCCGACCACGGCCAGCGAGCGGGCGACGTTGTTGCCGTCACCCACGTAGGCGAGTTTGAGCCCTTCGAGGGCTCCGAATGCCTCACGGAGGGTCAGCAGGTCCGCGAGCACCTGACACGGGTGGTGGGTCGGAGAGAGCAGGTTGACCACCGGCACCGTCGCGTGGGCGGCGAGCTCCTCGAGCCGCTCGTCGGAGGCCGTGCGCAGTCCGATGACGGCGGCGTGACGGGAGAGCACGATCGCGGTGTCGCGGACCGACTCACCGCGGGCGAGCTGGAGGTCTTCGGGCCGCAGGACCATCGGGTGTCCGCCGAGCTCGACCACCCCGGCTTCGATCGAGGTCCGCGTCCGCGTCGAAGGGCGCTCGAAGATGAGCGCCGCCGTACGACGCTCGAGCGCGGATGATGAGAGAGGGCCGGCTTTCAACCCAGCCGCGCGATCCAGCAGCGCGACCAGCTCCGAAGCGCTGAGCTCGGTTCCGGTCAGGAAATGACGCGGCAAGCGCGGCAGTGTACGCCGTGTCAGGGGCGCGCCATGAGCCGGTCGCGCAGAAGCGCGAGATCGATCTGCGCGGGCTCGGTCTGAGCGACGAACTCCGACAGCAGCGTGACGAAGCGATGGGGGTCGTCACGATGCGGGAAATGCCCTGCGTGCGGCAGGATCTCAAGGCGGCTGCCCGGCATCTTGATCTGTGCCTCCCGGCCGTGAATCGCCGGAATGATGCGATCACGCTCTCCCCAGACGAGCAGGGTCGGCACTTCCGCGGCGAGGTAGAGCCGGTCGGATGCGTCGACGCGCTGGCCCCCTGTGTCGATGACGGAGCGGACCGTGTGGACGAAGGCGTGGCGGGCGCCGGAGTCCTTGAGTGATGCGAATCCGCGGGCGACCTCCTCGAGATCGGAGCCGGGCCGCAGCCCGACCTTGCCCAGCGCCCGCCCTAAGAGCCCGCCCGCGCGATCGAGGCGGGAGCCGGCGAGGAGGGGCAAGACCCATTCGGCCCCGGGCAGTGCCACGGAGCGCAGCAGCAGGTTGACTTCGCGTCCCAACCCGCCACTCGAGACCAGGACGAGTCGTTCCAGACGCTCGGGGAACTGATACGCGAACTGCATGGCGATCCCGCCGCCCAGGGAATGACCGACCACCGTCGCCGATTCATGGCCAAGAGCGGCCAGCAGGTCGCGTACCGCGCTGGCGTAGGCACCGAGCGAGTAGTCGCCGCGAGGCTTGGACGACCCGCCGTGGCCGAGCATGTCCGGGGCGATCACCGTGAATCGCTCCCCGAGCCACGGCAGGACCGCGTCCCACGTCTGCCCCGATCCGGCGATGCCGTGCAGGAGCACGATCACCGGCTTGCCCGAGCCCGTCCCGGACTCCCGGTACGTGACGCGATGCCCGTGCAGCGTGATCTCGCTCATGTGAGTCCTTTCGGAAGCATCCTCAGTGCGCCATGATCGCAGCCGTGCGGGTCCTGACCTGGAACCTCTTCCATGGCCGCGCCCAACCGCCGGCCGGGCGGCCATTGCTGGCGGAATTCTCCCGAGCCCTCGCTCAATGGGAGTGGGACGTGGCCCTGCTGCAGGAGGTCCCGCCGTGGTGCCCGCCGCTGCTCCCCCGCGCCCCTCGACCGTCCGAGCACCGCGCCGACCTCACCTCGCCCAACGGGTGCCTCCCGCTGCGGCGGGCGATCGCCCGCCGGAAGCC
>JACCYI010000023.1 GCA_013696535.1 Solirubrobacterales bacterium | reverse complement strand
CCTCTGAGTTCTCAACCGCGTGGTAGTCGTCGAGCACGAGCACCGCTTCGGGCAGGTCGCGCAGCTCGTTGAGCAGCCGGGCAGCGCGTCGCCGGCGAGGTCGACCCCGGGCGCGAGCAGCATCGGCAGCGAGCTGGTCCCGACGCCCGGGTCGATCGTGCGAAGCGCCTCCACGAGGTAGAGGAGAAAGTGCAGCGGCTCGTTGTCGCCGTCGTCGAGCGCCAGCCACGCGAAGGAACGGCGCTCCGCTTGCCACCCCGACCATTCGGCCAGCAGGTCGGACTTGCCCCAACCGGCCGGGGCGCGCACGAGCACGAGCCGGCAACGGGCGTCGGTCAGGCGATCGAGCAACGCCGTCGCGGGACGTGCTCGCGCCGGACGGGGGCGTAGAGCTTCGTCCAAACGAGACGAGGCGGCTGCATGTCGACGTCGGTTCTCACCCAAACCTCGCCCGGTTTGACGGCGGCGACCGTACCACGGGACCTTTCACCCGGGTGAACTCTCGCACCGGGTGATGACAGCGCGGCGGCGGCACGGGATCATCCTGCAATGCTCCCCTTTAGCGACGACCAGCTCCTCGCAGCACTCAAGCGCGGCGACGAGGCGGCTTTTTCCGCGCTCGTCGAGCGCCACCAGCCGCTGATGCTGCGGGTGGCCCGGCGTTACGTACGCGACCGGGCCGTCGCCGAGGAGGTCGTACAGGAGACTTGGCTCGGCATGCTCAACGGGCTCGACCGCTTCGAGGGTCGCGCCTCGCTGAAGACGTGGATCTTCCGCATCCTCACCAACCACAACGGCTACGACGGCGTGTTTCTCGCGCTGCCGGGCACCGACGCGCACCTCGAACTGACCGCCGGCGGCGAGCACAGCGCTCCATCGCCGCATCTTGAGTCGCTACGGGTCCTTTACCTCGGCGACGACGCGACGACGCGGCGGTGCAGGCGGTTGCGGCGCGCGTCGGTGTCGATCCGATCCGTCCCGCCAACCCGTACTGGGCCGAGCACGGAGTGACGTTCCCCGATCCGGACGGCTTCCGAGTCGTCCTCGTGCCCGAGCGCTGGAGGCCCTAGGCGTCGAGAACGCGCGGCGTGTGAGACGACGAGTACACGTAGTTCGGCAGATCTGATCTCCCCGAACTCGATGACATCGAGGCGACTCCACTCGACGCACCGTCCGTGGGTCATCATGGATGGTTGAAGAGGCATATTGTGATCGCTGTCCTCCAGCGAGTCCAATCCGGGCCGACCAAGGGGACCATGGCAGTCGACGTCCACTGCGAGCTCCAGATCCTGCGGCCGCGCGCCGAGGTCGCGGAGTACGCCTCCGACCCTGACAACACGACCTCCTGGTATTCGAACCTCGAGGCGGTCGAGTGGGAGACGCCCCGCCCACTAACAGTGGGCTCGCGGCTCTCGTTCACCGCCGCCTTCCTCGGGCGCCGGCTTAGCTACTAGTACGAGATCCGCGAACTCGTGCCGCACGAGCGTCTCGTGATGAGCACGGCGGAGGCGCCTTTCCCGATGGAGACGACCTACAGCTGGCACGACGCTCCGGATGGCGCCACCACGATGACGCTGCGCAACAACGGCGCGCCGACCGGCTTCGCGAGAATCGCGGCTCCGATCCTTGCGCGAGCGATTCGCCGCGCAATGACCGCGGACCTTCGCCGTCTCAGCGAGATCCTCGGACGGCGCGGCAGGTGCGACGCGAGTCTTTCCGCGCATGAGTTCGCCGTATGTGGCGCGCGGTACCGCTGACGTCCGGGCGTCCGGCTGAGAAGCCTGCGGATGCAGAGCGAGACCACGATGACCTCTAGGCGTACGCGAAAAGCCCCGCTCATCGGGTTCGCCGTCCAACAGTAGGCCCCGGGTCCCAGGACCCAAGAGGCCGCCGCGCTGGGCAACTACTAGCGAGCGCTTGCACCCCACAGAGTTGGCTGAACGTGCGCATGCGTCGAACGGAAAGAATCCCTGCCCTACATGCACCTAATGCCGAAAAGGCCGGAAAAGGCTGACGCGCGCTGCGGGTGCCGCGAGCTGCGCACGAGCGCGGCGGCCAAAGTCGCCGGTTTGCAGGCCTTCCGACCATGACGAGGTCTCGACCCGAACCGGGGAGCACACGATCCAGCGCGTGTGCTGCAGAGCGACGAGCTTCATTGCACCTGCGACCAGAAAAAAGTAGTCCCTACAAGGGATTTCGGCCCGAAAAATGGCGAGAGGCGGACTCGAACCGCCGACACCACGATTTTCAGTCGTGTGCTCTACCAACTGAGCTATCTCGCCGGGGAGTGAAGCGGCCAACAGGCTAGCGGGGAACGCCGGCCTCGGCCGCGTCACGCCGCGGTCGCCCAGGCCGACAGCTGGGGGAACGGGTCGATCGGCTCGGAGCCCTTCGACCACCATCCGGCCGGCCAGATCTCGAAGTGCAGGTGGGGTCCGCCCGAGCCGCCCGTGCTGCCGACCTCGGCTATGCGCTGCCGGGCCTTGACCCGCTCGCCCTTGCTCACCGTGACCGAGCCCGAGCGCAGGTGCATGAAGACTAGATCGGGACCGGCGTCCGTTCGGATGACCAGGTAGTGTCCCGCGCCCTGCGGCTGGTAGGCGCGCCAGTACACCACGCCCGCGAGCGGCGTAACGAGCGGAGTGCCTTCGGCAGCGGAGACGTCGTGGCCCTGGTGGACGTGGCCGTCACGTGGGGCGCCGAATCGGGAGTCCGCGTTCCCGAGCGAATACGGCCCTTGAACGGGAAAGACCCCTCCGGCTGCCGGAGGCGGCTCAGGCGCCGGCGGGG
>JACCYI010000011.1 GCA_013696535.1 Solirubrobacterales bacterium | reverse complement strand
CCGCAGCACCTCGGTCCCGCGGCGCCCGTAGGACCCGTTCGGCAGGTCGTCGCGAAGTTCGAGGCGCACCTCGCAGTCCGGTGCCATCGCGTTGTGGACCTCGACGAGCTCCGGAAGGGCTTCGGAGAAAGGGCGTTCTCGGTCATGTTCGAGGCGAAGGTCGTAGATGGCCCCGCGGAGCTGTCGGCCGACCTGCTGCAGGGTGCTGAAGACCTCATCGTCCCGGCTCGCGCGTGAACCGGTCAGGGCGAGAGCGTGCGTCAGTCCCTGGAGCGCCTCGTCGTGGAGGTCTCGGGCTATGCGACTGCGTTCAGCCTCGCGAACCTCCTCCAGCCGGCGTTCGGCAGCGGCGCGCTCCATCGCCGTGGACATCACGTTGGCGACCGCCTGCAGCGAGTGCAGGTCGTCGGCGGAGAAGATCCTTCGCTGCCGCGAGAACACACCGAGCGCCCCGAACGGCTCGTCATGTCCTTCGATGAGGACCGCAGCGGCGCTTACCACGCCTTTCTCAGTCAACAAGGGCGACGGTGTAAACCTCTCATCCTCGCCGATGTCTTCCGAGAGCACCGGCTCGCCGGCACGAACGGTGTAGCTCGCCAGGGACCCAGGGCCGAGCGACCCGGTCATGGTCCCGACCACGTCGGGGCCCCACCCCACCCCGGCACAGAATCGCAACTCTCCGGTGCCCGGGACGATCTCCGACACACCGGCGAACTCCACGTCGAGGGTTTCGGCCACGAGACGGACGGCTTCGTCCATCAACGCCTGCAGGTCGTCACTCGCCAGCGCTCGGAGTCCCAGCTCGGACACGAGCTCCTGCTGACGCTCACGGCGCTCACGCTCCGCTTCGGCCGCCTTGCGGTCTGTGATCTCTTGGAAGTAGACCGACAAACCGTGCTCCGACGGATAAGCGTGCACGTCGAACCACGGGTCGCTGTCCGGACAGTGGTACTCGAACACCAGCGCCCGCTGCTCGCGCACGGCGCGGCGATAGTGGCCCTCGACCGGCAAGCTCGCCGTCACGGGCAACAGATCCCAGAGTCTCTGGCCCAGGACTTCGTCGCGCGAGAGCTCGTGACCCACGAGCTCGGACACGAACTGGACCGCTCGGGCGTTGATGTAGATGATCCGCCAGTCGCGGTCGAGGGCGTAGAACGCGTCGGTGATGCTCTCCAGCATCGCCTCGCTCTGGCGATGCGCTCCGCGGAGCGCTTCCTGCGCCCGATGGCGCTCGGAGACATCACGATGGACGCCCAGGCGCCCGAGGTCCTCACCGTGCGCCCCGCGCACCGCGTCGACGATCCATTCGACCTCGACCGAGCTGCCATCACGGCGGTGCGCCGTCATCTCCATCCGCGATCGACCCGATGAGGCGAAGTCCTGCTCGAACCGATCTCGCAGCTCGGCGCCGATCATCGTGTGCCACACCTCGGTGCTGCTGCGGCCGAGTACCTCGTCGGCGCTCCAGCCGTACAGCTGCTCGGCGGCATTGTTCCAAAGCGTGATCCTCATCTGCGGATCGACGGCAATCACGGCGTCCTCGCTGGTTTCCACCAGCCGGACGTGATAGGCAAGCCGGTCAGCGATACGCCGGTCCTCGGTGATGTCGACCATCACCACAAGCCCGGCGATGATGTCGCCACCCTCGTCGCGCAGCGGCGAGGAGCCGCAACGGATGAACAACCGATCGCCGTTTGGCAGGGCATAGAAGAATTCCTCGTCCACGACCTCCTCACCCGTCTTGATCGACCGGACCGCGGGCCATTCGTCGTGCACGTAGGGCCGGCCGTCCAGGTGGAAGATGTCGAGCGCGCCGCTCAGGTCCGTGGGCATCTCTCGGCGCAGCTGGTGCTTGGTCAGCTCCCGCGCTCGCTCGTTGGCGTGGATGACCCGGCCGGACGCATCGACGACGATGACCGCCACGGGCGCGCGGAGGACCATCCGCTCAAAGCCGAGACCTACGATCTCCCGGGGGCCCAGCGGTGCCATCAGGCGACCGACCGCGAACCCGTCAAGCCGATGGAACGCATTTACGGAGTATGCGGCCTCGAGAGCCGAACCGGGCCAGACCGACTCACCACTACGATTCATCGGGTCCCCCGGCCTCCGGGACATGAGGCAGATGCCTCACGTCAAGATGGGCTCCTCGGCCCATGACAGGGGAGCTCCTCCGGACCATTGTGTACGGGGTGCTATCCCAAAATTCCATTAAGAACGGCGGCGCGCAGGTGAGCGTTCCCATCTTGGCTTCCAGCCTCGAGGTCCACCGAGCTCGTGCCGGGGACGGCGGAGAACGCGGGCGTATGCTCGGTGCCGTCACCACCTCGATCGTCCAGCTCCACGTCGACGCCTTCGGGAAGGGGCCGACAGCCGCCAGGACGGACCTACGTGACGGCGAATACGTCATGTGCGTCATGCGTGACGCGTTCACTCGGGCGGAATCGACCCTGGTCGCCGCAGGACACGGAGACATCGTGCGGCGCGGCCGCGAGGCCGTCTACGCGTCCATCGAGTTGGACTTGTGCGCCGTCGTAGGGTCGGGCGTCGAGCGACCCGTGGTCGGCTTCGCGCCCGCCGTGACGCCCGACCTCGCGCTGGTCACACTCCTCTTCCTCCTCGGGCCGCAGATCTGAGCTTGCCCGCCGGGTGGCGGCACGTCTCGAATTGCCGCACGGTGCGCCTAAGCCACCAGCCTCACCTTGAGCCCGGGGCCGCCACCGCCGACCGCCTCGCCCGCACCGCCCATGAGCCCCAGGATGCGGGCGACGTAGCCGCGGGTCTCAGGATACGGGGGGACGCAGCCGCATCGCGCGACCGGCGCGGGCCCCGCGTTGTAAGCCGCCAGGGCCAGCGGAACGGAGGCGAATCGGCGCATGAGGTCACGCATAAGGTGGGCTTGGGCATTGATGGCCGCCACCGCGTCAAACGGGTTGGACAAGCCGTAACCCGCTGCCGTCTGCGGCATGAACTGCGCGATCCCGTGGGCGCCCGCCGCTGATCTTGCGAACGGGTTGAAATTGGATTCCGCGTACAGCTGAGCCGAAAGCAACGCCGCTGAGACGTTCCAGCGTTGGGCGGCCCGGGCGATCGGGCGAGCGAAGCGGGGCGGAACGAAATCGGGAATCGCGGAACCCTGGCCCTCGCCGTCGGCGTCGGCACTGCGGGCAGTAGAACGCGGGTTCAGGACGAACCCGTAGTGCCAGGCTTCCCACGAGTAACGCTGGACGAAATGAAACGTCTCGGCATGAGCGGCAAGCCAACCATAGGCAGAGCTCGGGCCGAGGTCGAGCTCGGTGGCGAGCCTGTGCAACGACCGACCGGGCGGAGCGACCCACTTGGGATCCGGATGACGGGCGAAGAGCACCGCCTGCTCGGCGTTCGAGCGAAACCCGCTCGAAATGAGCAGGTCGACACCGTCGATGGCCGCAGCTCGCTCCATCCGGTCGAAGGCTGAGGCAACGTCCGGGCGCATGGGCTTGCCCTGGCGCTCGGCGAGCGGGCCGTCGTATTCATCCCCGATCGCCTTGGCCGAACCGAGCCCGTCGGGCGGCGCGAGCTCCGCTTCGGCCGTCGCCTCGACTTCAGTCGCACGGCGCGCCTCGCCACGGCGGATCTCCAGGTGCTCGGTCACGGCTACGCGCACGCGAACCGGTGCGAAGGTGGCTCCGTCGGGAAACACGACATGGGTGGTGCCCGCCCCGTTGGCTGCGGCGGTCGCCTTTGCGGCTGCACGTCCAAGCTCGACGTACTCGCGCTTGTCGAGGTGACGTGGGTTGATCCGGCCCTGCATCGACGCCGGCTCGAAGAGTCGAGGATAGGCAGCGTGCATCGCTCGCGCCCCGGCTAGCGCCGCGAGGTCTGCGCCACGCTGAGCCTCCGAGCGTGTGCCGACCCCTCGCGCGACGGCGCCCAACATGAAGGCGCCCGAGAGGATCGCCACCAGGGCTCCGACCAGGAGCACGGCGACTTGACCGTCCTCGGCACGCAGCGACCGGCTCATGCGACCGCCCTGACCGCTCGGACCACATCTGCGCCGAGCAGCCGTGACGTCGCGATGGAGGACGACGCCAGCATGCGGGCGAGCCCGCCCGATACGGGTCGGGTCGACAACACGACGAGTCCCCGCGTATCGGCGAGTGCGCCGACCGCCAGCCGCCCCACGTCGGCAGATGCGACGGCTCCCGGCACGAGGACGATCAGGTCGAGCTCGCCGAGCAGGGGATCGAAGTCCGCCGGCCGGGGGCCGGAGAGCGCCCAGACCGCCGGGCACCGCGCCGCGGCGGAGGCCCGCCGCCAAGCCGGCCCGGCAGCGTGTGGCTCCACGGGCAGACGAACGGTGACGACC
>JACCYI010000061.1 GCA_013696535.1 Solirubrobacterales bacterium | reverse complement strand
CGAGGTTGTTTCGCGTCGCGCGCGTTCCTGTGCACCGTGGTGGTGGCTCCGCCGGCGCTGATAGAGGCGGTGCTGGACCCCGAGCGTGAGCGTTCCCCCGAGCAACACCGCACCGAGGTTCAATCCGAGCTGTGCCGCCGACCCGCTGCACGAGTCCCAGTCCTCATATGCCGCTGCGACACCGATGTTGGCCGCCGCGGGAATGGTGGTCAGCGAGATAAGCACACCGATCAGCGCACCCGATTTCGTCGTCGACAACGACAGGATGCCGGCGACACCAGCGCAGAAAGCGACGAAGAAGGCCAGAAAGTCGGGATTGGAAATAGTCGAAGACAGACTGTGGTCGGCTGAACTGAAGGAGTCGGGAGTCACTCCGGTCGCTTTGAAGGCCAACGAGCAGAGATACACGGCGACGATGGCCAACGGAAAACCGACGAGCAGCGCGAGCGCAGACTGCCACGCCAATCGCGGGCGACGCTCGACCAGCGCGACGCAGAAGCCGGCGATGGGCCCGAACTCGGGGCCGACCACCATCGCCCCGACGACGAGGATCGGTGAATCGAGATAGATGCCGACCGCGGCGATCAAGCCCGCGAGCAGCATGAAGAGCAGAAAGACCCCGGACAGTTCAGCCGACTCGGAAGTCTTTTCGTTGACGTCCTCCCACACGACGGCGTCGGCCGGCGAGCCCTCGGCTGCCCGTTCGGCGTCTTCCGCGATGTCTGACAGGGCCGCATCGACGAACTGCAACACGATCGAGCCCGTCTTGTGGATGCCCAGGCCCCGCAGATCATCGAGCACGACCGACGCATCCTCCCGCGCCACGTCACACGTGATCACATCTCCGTCCGGGCGCCTGGCGACGCCAGGCAGGTGGACCACGTCGATGACCGACCGTGAACAGCACAAGCTCTCCACGACGGCTTCTGCCGACTCCGGGGGCGCGACGATCCGCAAGTGGACCACACGCCCAAGATATCCGCGTCCCCGGGGCGCCGCGATACCACCAGGACAGCGGTCGGAGACGGCATCCGTCGGACCTCCGGTCGATTACGCGGACAATGGCCCGTGTGCCGTCGCGGTGGCGGGCGTCCTATGTGTCACGGCGGGATCGCTGGGGCTGTCCCCACCCTGGGTCCGCACCGCTGATCTGGGAGCACCCGGACCTGGCGTTCGTCACGGTGCTCGTAATCACCGTGGCCTTTGACACGGGCCGCTGTGGTACTCGCCGTGTGGCTATCGGAGTAGGCTTCCGATGGCTGAAGAACCGTCGTACGTCTCGCGGGTACGGATTGAGCGGCTAGGGGGGCCTCAGCGGCTTGCGTACCTTCCCGCCGAGGAGGAGCCGGTGGCCTTTGGTGTGCACTCCGAGGTGGCCGAGCACTACGGCGTCACGGCTGAGCAGTATCCGCCCCACGCCACGACGCTTGACTAGGTGGTCGCCGCGGCCGGCGGTCTCGCCGATCGCCTCAACCTCATAGCGCTGCGGGTCGATTTCGATCTGACGCGCTTCCAGCGCGCCGGCAGAAGTGCCCGCCAGTCAGCTCTAAGTATGAGCGTACGGCCGTAGGGGCCGCGGACGCGTCCGTCGCGGGCGCAGTGCCGCCACGCCATCGCAGCCGCACGGGTCCAACCTAAGGCCGACCGGGGCTTGGGCGGCGGAGAACCTCGGTCCTAGAGGTCGCGGAGCTCCTCGATGGCCGGGCGGCGTAGTGCGCGCAGGGTCACTGCCCCGGCCGCCCCGACCGCGCCGACGGTCAGCACGATCACGCCGCCCAGGTAGAGCCAGGGCACCGAGAGCGCGTCGGGCGGCGGGTCGAACACCCCCGTGAGGACCTTGACGAGCATGTCGGAGATCACCACCGCCGCGACCGTCCCGAGGATCAGACCGCCAGCGGTGACGAACACCGACTCGCCCCACACGAAGCCGCCGAGCTGCCGCGTCTTCGCTCCCAGCGCGCTGGCGATCGCGAAGGTGCGTCGCCGTTCCTGGAAGCCGAGACCGAGCGTGAGACCGGACGCCGCGATCGCGAGCGCGAGCGCGAAGCCGAGCTCGACCTTGGTCAGGCCGGAGAGTTCGACGGCGGTCAGGTTGGAGCCGATCACCATGCGCTGGTTGACGATGTCGGTCACCCGGGCGCTGGTAGCGAGCTGGCCGCGCAGGCGCTGGGCCACCACGCCCGGGTTGGTGCCATCAGTCTGCAGGAGGAATGCGCCGACCGCGTTGGAGCCGGTCGCCTTGGTCACGTAGCTCTGGTTGGCGACGAAGAACGAGTCCTTGGGTGCGGTGGGGAACTCCTTGGCCACGCCGATGTAGTGGAACGGGACGGTTCTGAACTGCATGGTCTGGCCGTCCTGGAGGCGGAGCCGGATTAGGTCGCCCTTGATGAGCTGGAAGTCCTTGACCGTCTCGGCGGAAACCAGGATGCCGTCGGGCCGTCGGGCGAGGTCGCTCATGAGCTGCTTGGCGCTGCCGCCCTGGAACCACCCGTTCTGGAGCTTGCCGGCAGCGCCGATGCTCTGCGGTCGTACGCCGTAGAGGTCCTGGAGATCGGCGCCGACGTAGGCGAAGCGGTGCTGGAGCGGCTCGACGCTCTTGACGCCCGTGACCTTGGTCAGGCGGGCGGCGCCCTGCGGGCCGACCTGCACGCCGGGTGACTCGGTGACGGTAACGTCGGCGCCGTTGGACAGGCGTGCGTCGGCTTCGGCCTGCTGTTGGTAGGTGGAGTTGAATACCGCGGTAGAGCCTGCGAACGCACCGGTGAGCGCGACCAGGGTCACCGCCTTGGCCAGCAGGCACCGTTGGCGGCCCATCGTGGCGGCGACCGTCGGGGCGAGCTCCCCGGCGAGCGGGCGCAGCAGCCGCGCGACCGGCGTGCGGCCGTGGACGAGGGCGAGGTCGGCGACGCGATAGGCGAGCAAGCCCAGGCCGACCCAGCCGAGGACCGGGGCGAGCAGCGCGTACCAGTTGACCGACACCTGCGGGATGCCCTCGGGAACGAGGACGAGGTTGTAGCCGTTCTTGGACGCCTGCCAGAACACGAACGCCGACCCGGCCAGTGCGGCGAAGTCCAGGCCGTAGGGGGCCCACCAGGGTGCTCGGTCGCGGCGCCCGATCTGGGCGCGTTGGCCGGCGACGGTCAGCGATCGGGCGTCGCGCCAGGCGGGCAGTGCGATCGAGGCGGCTGCGATCAGCAATCCGGCCAGTGCGGCACCACCGGCCCAGAGCCCGGCGGACAGGGTGGAGGCGCCAAAGCTGGCGGTTCCGAAGGCCGCCGAGCCGATGATCAGCGCCGCCGTGAGGCCGAGCGCCACGCCAGCGCCGCCGCTGAGCGCGGTCTCGCCGAGCGCGACGCCGACGAGCTGGCGGGTGGAAGCGCCGCGGGTGCGCAGCAGCGCGGCGTCACGGCGCCGACGGTCTGCGCCCGCCGACGCGATCGACATGGTCACCAGGCCGGCGAGGATCGCGCCGGGGACGCCGAGGAACAAGAACAGCAACTCGGCGTAGAGCGCGTCCTTGCGGGCGCTGTCCAGGGCGGTGCCGAGGTTGTCGCCGACCAGGCCGCCGCCGGTAAGTTTCGTCTCGAGGTTGCGGGCGTTCCCCGAGACCTGCGTGAACGCGGCGTTGGGGCTGTCGGGCAACCGGCGTGAGAGTTGTGTATGGATCTGGGTGGTGACGGGTGCGCCGCGTTCGACGCTGTTGAAGGTGCGCTGGGGCAGCAGGACGACGTTGTCGGGCGGCGCTTGGGGCTGTGCGCCGACGGGGGCGCCGACCTTCTGAAACAGCGAGTCGATGCTCGGCAGGTCGACGACGCCGTCGACCTTGACCGTGGTCGGCGTGGCGCCGGCCCGGCCGATCGTGATGGTGTCGCCGGGCTTGGCGTGCAGGTTGGCGGCGGTCTGCTGGTAGAGGAGCACGCCGGTGCTCGAGCCGGAGAGCCCGCGGATGACGCCGGGAAACGTCGTGGTGTAGCCGTCGGGCAATCCGAGCACGCGGCCGGGGCCGGTCTGTTGGGTCGAGCCGGCGGCCGAGGCCTTCAGACCGGAGGTGGGCGCGATCGACACGGGCAGCGCCCCAGCGACCCCGCTCTGCCGGCGTGTCTTGGCCAGGACGTCGGCGGGGTTGGCGCCGGCCTGGGCCTCGACCTGCCAGTCGACGGTGACCTGGCCGATCGCCCGCTGGGTCATCTGCGAGGTCGTCGAAGACAGGAACGTTCCGATCGAGGCCAGCAGCGCCACGCCGACGGCGACCCCGAGGGCGGTGGACAGCAGGCGGCTGCGGCGGTGGGCGAGCAGGCCTCGCAGCCAAGTCAACGCGACCATGCTGCCTCCTTCGGCTTCGTGGTGGTCAGGCGGCCGCTGTGCATCGCCCAGATGTCGGGCAGGCGTTCGGCGACGGTCGGGTCGTGCGTGGAGACCACCAGCGCGGCCCCGGCGTGCGCGGCGGCGGCGAGCAGCACATCGACGACAACTGCGCCGTTGGTGCGGTCCAGTTGTCCGGTCGGCTCGTCGGCGAGGATCAGGCTCGGCTCGCCGGCCAGGGCTCGGGCGACGGCGACGCGTTGGGCCTGGCCGCCGGAAATCTCCTCGGGGAGCTTGTCGGCCAGCTCGCGAAGGTCGAGTCGCTCGAGCGCTACTCGCGCGGCGATGTGCGCCGCCGGGTCCGCCACTCCGCCGAGGATCAGCGGCAGCGCCACGTTCTGTTCGACCGTGAGGGGCGCCAGCAGGCTGGGGCCCTGGAAGATCACGGCCACCGGCCCGGGCCGCAGGCCCGAGCGCTCACCGATGCCCGGCCAGCTGACCGTGCCGACGGTCGGATCGTCCAGGCCGGCCATCAGGTGAAGCAGGGTGGACTTCCCCGAGCCTGACGGGCCCATCAGGGCGACGCGGTCGCCCTGACGGACCCGGCAGTCGGTGGGCTGGAGCGCGACGGTAGCCGTCGCGCCGTCGCCGTATGTGCGCGCCGCGCCCTCGCAGAGCACGAGTGCCTCGGCGGAGACGGAGGTCATGTCTCGACCTTCCCGTCGCGCAGGCGGATCTCACGGTCTGACATAGCGGCAACCTCTGGGCTATGGGTGACGATGAGCACCGCGGCGCCCTCGGCGGCACGGCCGTGGAGCAACTCGAGCACGCGCTGGGCAGTGACGCTGTCGAGCTCACCGGTGGGCTCGTCGGCGAGCAGCACCCTAGGGTCATTGGCAAGCGCGACCGCCAGGCCCGCGCGCGCCAACTCACCGCCCGAGAGCTGACTGGGACGGGCGTGGGCGCGCGTGGTGATTTCGCAGTGCTCGAGCAACTCGGCGCGCCATCCGGCCGGCGGCGAGGAGCCGGCGAGCCGCTGCGCCAAGGCGACGTTGTCGGCGACCGAGAGATGGCCGACCAGGTTGGCCTGCTGGAAGAGCATGCCGATACGCCGGGCCCGCATGCGCGCCCGCTGTTCCTCAGAGCGCCGCGACAGTCGTTCGCCGTCAACGCGAACCACGCCGCCGTCGGGCTCGTCGAGGCCCGCCAGGCAGGCCAACAGCGTCGACTTGCCCGAACCAGAAGGCCCAGTGACCGCGACGACCTCGCCGCCGTGGACCGCCAGCGACACGCCCTGCAGCGCGAGCGTCTCATCGTCGCCGGCATGAAAGAACCGGTACAAGCACTCGGCATGCAGGAGGGCGGTCATCGCGACCACGTCACCGAGTCGGTGACGATCTTCCACGGGTCGACGTTGTCTGCGCCCTTGGGGCCTGAGAGCGTGAGGATGACGTCCTTGCCGTTGTGGAAGAACACGTAGCGCTCCACGGCGTCCCGGCCGGTCTTGCCGGTCACCGGGTCGGGCTTGGCCTTCGCCGAATAGGTGATGCGCACGGCGGTGCCCGCCTTGCGCCCGACCGTGGTGACCGTGCCCGGCCGGAAGCCCGACACCGAGGACGCCAGCTTGGGAAACTCGGTCTGCCGGGCGTCACGCGCGGTGAGCGGTGTCTGCGCGGCCGTGGTCTCGACGCGGATCGTGTTGAGCTTGTCGGTGAAGACGACGGCGCCGCCAGCGGCGCTGCGCGACCAGCCCTCGGGCACCTTGACCGTGAACCCGCCCCCCGGGGTCGCGTAGGCCACGTAGGCCTGGTCGTCGGGGATGTCGCCCGCCGGGTTGACCTCCGGGGCGTTCGCAGCGGACGGCTTGGACGCTTGGCTCCCGCCCGAAGACGACGCGGCGCCGCAGCCCGCGGCGCCGATCACTACGACCGCCACGCCCGCCGCGAGCGCTGCACGCTTGCCCATATGACCTCCTCGAAGGGACGTGTCCTGCATCGTGCGGTGACCGTAGGCGGCGTGGATCAGCGCCCGGCCAGCGCCAGGTCAACGCCAGGTCAACCTTCGCGATCGGGGTGGCTCCCGCTAGCTCGTGCGCTCCCGCCGGCATGGACGCGCAGATGCTGATCGTCGAAGACGATGAGCGATTGGCGTCGGAGCTTGTGGCTCGTGCGCGACAGCCAGGGCTTTCGCGTGCATCGAGTGGCTCGCGGTCGTGACGCACGCTGCGGGGATGTCGAGCCGATCAATCCCAGAAGTCATCGAACCGCTCGCTGTCGCCTCCCTTGGGCTTCCGACCACCGATGCAGATCACGTCAAGACCCTCCGAGCCGGCCTCGAACGAGCGGACTACTGCAGGAGCGACGCGCAGCACGTCCCACACACTGCGGTAGCCACGCTCGTAGCGCGTCCCGTCCTGGCCGGCGAGCAGGGCCGCGTAAAGGCAGGAGGGCACGGCGTAGCCGTAGAGCATGGGCGACGACTCGTCGCGGGCGAGCGCCTTGGCCTCGCGGGCGGCCGGCGAGTCGGGGACGCGGACGTCGGCGACCGAAGTGGGCAGGCGACCCAGCATCAGGATCTCGCGACGGTCGAGGGCTCGTGCCGGACGGGGAAGTTGACCGAGCGGGCGATGAAGCACAGGGCGTTCGCGCGCTCATGCTGCGCCTGGGCCGCCTCCACCATCTCCGGGCGCGCGACGGTGACCCGAGGCTGCAGGACGACCTCGCGGAAGCTCCCGCCGCCGTCGGCCTCCTCGACCATGACGCCGTGGGCGCGGTCCTCGTAGCCCGTCACGACGACGCCGGCAACCGCGCAGAGGTTCAGGAACCAGAGCATGTGGCAACTCGACAGCGAAGCGACCAAGAGCTCCTCCGGGTTGTGCCGCGACGCGTCGCCGCGGAAGGCCGGGTCCGATGAGGCGGCCAGGGCCGGCTTGCCGTCGATGCGGATCTCGTGCGCCCGGTCGTAGGCGCCAACCGACTCAGTCCCGCGGCCGCGATCTCCGGTCCACACGACCACGATGCCATACGAGTGCTCGGGCATGGCAAGACTGTATACAATGAATGCGATGGTGGCCAGGAGCCAGGCGACCACCGCTTACGCCGACCTGCGACGGCTGTTGCTGGCCGGCGAGTACCGACCGGGGGAGCGGCTGGCGGAGGTGGCGCTGGCCGAACGGCTCGGGATGAGCCGGACGCCGGTTCGCGAGGCGCTCCGCCGCCTCCAGGCGGACGGGCTCGTCGAGGGGTCCTGGCGCGGCGTGGCCGTCCCGCTCCTCGAGCCGGCCGAGATCGGCCATGCCTACGAGCTCAGGGCGGCGCTCGAGGCGCTGACCGCCGAGGCGGCCGCCCGCCGCGTGCGCGACGGCCGGGTCCCGAGAGCCGAGCTCGACACTCTGCGCGCCCACGCCGAACGCGCGAAGGCTGAGACCGCCCGCGGCGATCTGAGCGCCGCCCTCGAACACAACCGGAACTTCCACGGGGCGATCGCATCCATGGCCGCCAATCCCATCGTCGCCGACGTCCTGGTCCGGGTCTGGGACCGGATCGCCATCTCGACGCGCGACTCGCTCGCCCCGGCCCACCGCGGCGACGAGGTCGCCGAGGAACACGATCGGCTGGTCGCGGCCATAGCGGAGGGTCAGCCGGAACCAGCCGAAGCGATCGCGCGAGCGCACGTGCTCGCCACGTTCAAGACGCTCATCGACCCGAGGGGCCGTGCTACGTGCCGGTGACCGAGCTGACGGGGGTCAGTGAGCCGGCGGCAGCCTAGACACCGGCTCCGGACAGACGTCGGCGATCCTCGCGATAGGCAAGCCGGAGTGGCTGCCCGCCTCCCGTCCGGCCGATCCTTTGACTGCCCCAGTTCAACCACGACCGTCGCGATGGGCGCCATCGACATCCGGCTACAGACGCGGAGCGGGCCGCGACAGGTACGTCACTGGTACGTCACTGGCTCTTGTCGCGAGGCAGGCCGACGAGAGCGCCGGTGAGCCGCAGCTCGACGACAGCGTGAGTGCGGCGTAGGAGTGTGCCCGGCGCGCGGAAGCGGCATCATCTTGACGTGGGCGCAACTCAGGTCGAGAAGGGTCGCCGCTTCCAAGCCCTGCACCGAGGGCCGCCGTTCGTCATCCCGAATCCATGGGACGCCGGTGCAGCGTCGGTCCTGGCCGCGCTGGGATTCTGTGCGCTGGCGACGACGAGCTCCGGCTTCGCCTTCACCCTGGGCCGGAGCGACGGGGAGGTCAGCCTGGACGAGGCGATCGCTCACGTTCGGAACATCGCGGCCGCCACCGACCTGCCGGTTTCCGTTGACCTCGAGAATGGCTTCGACCGAGCACCCGAGGGAGTCGCTGCGGCGGTTCGCGCCGCAGCGGCCGCGGGAGCGGTTGGAGGCTCCATCGAGGACTTCGACTCCGCGTCGGGCATCTACGACTTTGAGCACGCGGTAGAGCGCGTCGCTGCCGCCGCCCAGGCGGCTCACGCGCTCGACTTTCCGTTCGTGCTGACCGCTCGAGCCGACAATCACCTTTACGGGCACGAGGATCTGGACGAGACGATCAGGCGATTGCGTGCCTTCGAAGGCGCCGGTGCCGACGTGCTGTTCGCTCCCGGGCTGGACCTGAACGAGATCAAGGCCGTCAAGCGCGCGACGACAGCGCCGCTGAACGCTCTGGCGCGCCCCGATCTCAACGTCGATGACCTCTTCAAGGCGGGCGCCCAGCGCGTAAGCGTCGGCGGCAGGCTCACATGGGTCGCGGCGGAGGCCATGGTCGACGTGGCCAAGCGTCTGCTGCGCGGAGACTCGAGCGGGCTCCATCGCGGGGATGCTCGACGCGTCACCGATCTACTCGCGGAGGGGCGAGGCTTCCGCTTGTAACGTTGAACCGAGTCGACCGCTGCGCCGGTCGCCTCCGCGCGCGCTCCCCTCAGTCGCTTTCGGTTTCGGGTTCGAAGCGGAGCATGTACCGCTCCATCGCCGCGTGGACCGCCTCGCGGTCCTCCGTGGCGAGCAGGTCGAGCAACAGCCCGCGCGACACGGCGATGGCGAGGCGAGCCTCGGCCGCGGCGGCCGCGTCTTCGAGGCCGAGCCGAGCGAAGAGCTCGACGAGCGGATCGAGCCACGCCTCGACGACCTCGGGGACGAAGGCGCTGCCGGCCGGATCCAGGAGCGCCCGGGCGTAGAGCTCGAAGAAGAGCCGTTCGGGACGGCGCAGGCTCGGGTCGACGAAGCGCTCGTACATCGTCCGCATGACCTCGACCGGAGAACGGGACGGGTCGGCCAGCATCGCCCGGAACGCGTCACGCTGCTGCCGCTCCACCGTCCGGCTGACCTCGGTCAGCAGCTCCTGCCGCGAGCCGAAGTGGTAGCTGAGCATCCGGTGACTCGAGCCGACTGCCTTCGCGAGGCCCCGCAGGCTGGTGTCCGACAGCCCGTGTCGCTCGAGGTGGACGAGGAGCTCGTCGAGGAGACGCTGCTTCGGCGCCGACGGGCTCTCTTCGCTCATAGAAGTTCGGCCATCGCCGCCGTTCCCGCCGGCCTAGCCCAACTCGGGCGGGAGCGCCTTCGGTCCGTCGGGATAGAGGTACGCGAGCTGGTCCTGCGTCATCTCCAGCGTGTTGCCCGCCTCGGGCGGGGCGCCGACGATCAGCCAGAGCTGGTCGGCGTCACTGTCGTTGAAGACCTGTCGGACGCTGTCGGCGGACACCAGGACGGCGCTCAGCGGCTCCAGCTCGAGCAGTTCGCCGTCGACTCGCAGCCGCCCGGCGCCCTCGAGCACCACGTACAGCTCCGTCTGGCCGCGGTGGCGGTGGCGGGTCGACGCCTGGCCGGGCTTCAGGCGCCACATCCGCGCGCCGAGCGTCTCGGCCTCGAGCTGCTTGGCGAGGTCGGTATTCAGCACGCCCATCTGGTTCGACGGACGCCAGTAGGCGTCCAGGGCCGTCAACACCCGGTGGCTCATGCCCGGGTGGCGCGCTCGGCGAGGCCGTCGACGAAGTCCTGTGTTGCCTTCGTCAGCGCCCGCCTATAGAGCCAGCCCGAGCCGGGGACCTTCGGCTTGAAGGTCGTGTGCCAGCGGATCTCGGTCGTGTCGCCGCGACGGGTCAGGTCGACGTCAGCGCGATAGTCGCGGACGGCGAGCCCGCTCAAGAGCTTGTAGCTGAGCCGCTGCGGCTCGCGACGTTCGACGATCTCTTCCTTGACCGTGACCCGGCCCGTCTTGAACGTGCGGACCTCCCCGAGCCCGTCGTCCCGGCCGTGATCGACGATCTTCGCCTGTTCGATGGGCGTCCAGCTCGGCCAGGAAGTGCTGTCCCCGAGCAGGCCCCAGACCTGGTCAACGGTCGCCTCGGTTGTGCCCCGAATTTCGATGTCCTTCGATGCCACGGTCACTTTGCTCCTCTGGCTGTTCCGACCGGTACGTGTTCCGAACGGTACAGCACTGGAGGCGAGGACGACGTTTGCTCGACCCCGCGCGCCCTGGTCGGCCGCCTATCAGTGGAAGCGTCACAGCACGGCCACGAGGGTCGTATCCGTCGCAAACATGCCGGCCGCCGCTGGATCGCGTGCCGCCTCTCGTTCCGTGATTGGCGTCGGCGCCCGCTGCTTCAGCCGGGACGCTTCACCGAGCTGTTCTTCCTCGATGATGCCACCGCCCTCGCGGCACCGGGCGAATTGCGTACCCGGCGGCGGCTCAGGCGACGGTGCTGACGCCACCGTCACTGGGTGGAGCTGCTACGCAGAGGCTGGGATCCCGCGGTGCCCCTCGTTCATCCGTCGGCGTTCGAGTTCCGCTGATCTCGCTGATGGTTCGTGCTCATCGAAGCGATCAACCGGGAGGATTCATATGCAGATAGGAAGCCTGCTCATCGGAGCGGCCCTCGCGATTGCCGGCCGGGAGCTCATCCCACGGGCCCTGCTCATCAAGTTCGGACGCGACGTCGCCAAGCTCAACGCCGGCGACCACTCGACGCTGCTCGGCGCCTACGCTGACGACGCCCTCCTGCGCTTCAACGACGGCGACCACCGGTGGGCCGGGGACTGGGCCGGCAAGGCGAACATCGACCGCTTCCTCCAGAATTTCACCGCCGCGAAGATCCAAGGCCAGATCAAGCAGATCGCGGTCAGCGGGCCGCCGTGGGCGCTGACGATGTGGGTCCGCTTCGACGACTACGCCGACGGCCCCGACGGGACACGGCTCTACCAGAACAGGACCGTTCTCGTCTTGCGCACCAGGTGGGGCAAGGTCGTCGAGCAGGAGGACTTCTACGTCGACACGGCCGGCATCCTGGCGTTCGACCACAAGCTCGCCGAGCTCGGGGTGACGCCGGGCCCAAGGCGGCCTGACTGAGTCCGGACCCATCCATCGACGCTCGCATCCGGCGGGAGAGCGGCTTGGTCGAGGTAGCGCAGCCGGCGCTCGACGTGGAGCTCGCCGCAGGCGGCAACCCGCCACGGCTTCGATCATCCGATGGGGCGTCCGGGCGGGCGCCAGGCCAACCCGACGGTCGAGTCGAGGGCGACGGCAAACGCCGCTAGTGGCCGGGGGCCGACAGCCCCGTAGCCGTGCGGATGCGCGATGTCTCGCGCTCGCCAAGCGGTCCATCGACCTGCCGCCTCGCCAACGTCCGATCGGACGCCATCGTTGGAGGCTCCCGCGCGGCGCGAGCGTCGGCTCCTTAGGCGGGGTTCGGCGTCCGGCGGCGACGCATCACGACGACCGCGGCGACGATCAGCACCACGAGAACGACGGCGACCGCGATGACGCCCAGGTCGCGGATGAGCTTCCCTGCAGCGGCGCCGACGAAGTAGCCGAGCAGTCCGACGCTCACTGCCCAGGCAATACCGCCTGCCGCGTTCCAGAACAGGAAGGTCGCCCATCGCATGCGGTTGATCCCGGCCAGCCAGGCAGCGGCGATCCGCAACCCGGCGACCCACCGACCCAGGAAGACCGCCTTGGGTCCGTGGCGCTCGAAGAACGGCTCGCCCTTGCGCAGGACCGCTCGACGATGACGCTCGAGCGGACCGGGACGCTCGAGCAGAGCGCGACCTCCGCGGCGCCCGATGAGATAGCCGAGGTTGTCGCCGACGATTGCCGCGACGGCGACCAGCGCGATCAGAACGGTGATGTTCAAGTGGCCTTGATGGGCGAGGACAGCACCGGCGATCAGAGCCGTTTCGCCGGGTACCGGCACGCCCAGGGACTCCAGGCCGACGAGCCCCGCCACAACGGGATAACCCAGATGCCGCGGGAGCGCGAGCGCGAAGAGGAGGAGGATGACCGGCGAGTACCCGAAGGCAGGAGCATCAAGTCGACGCCGCCGACACCACCGGAAGGACTCAGGAGTCTGTCTGCACCGGTGGTCGCAAGGCCGCTTCTGCGTCGAGCTGGGCTCTTGTCGGTCCGGGCAGCAGCAGGAGGGGTACGTGCGTGGAATCGGCGAGCTTGCGCGTCACCCTGCCGAGTGGAAGCACATGGAACAGCCCGTGATCGTTCGTTCCGACGACGATCGCCGCGGCTCCGAGCGAATCCGCGATCTCGGCGAGCGTCTCGGCCACGTCGGAGGAGCTTCGCACCATCGACGTGATGTCTAGCCCGGCGTCGGTCCCCATCTGTTCGGCCTCCGCCGCAGTCTGCTCCGCGTGCCTCTGCAGGTGCTGATCCAGCGCTTCCCTCGTCGGAGCCGGGATACCGTGGTAAGCATCAAATGCGTCGTGGGGCCGGAAACCCGGCGCAGGCGTCCACACCGTGACGACGACGGCACGGCGGTCGCGGAAGAGCCGCGCAACAGTCGCGGTCGCGAGTTGCGCCGTTGAAGACCCGTCGCAGGCGAGCAGGATGGGCGCGTCCTCGGTCACCTCCCACCCGGTTCGTCGAGTTCATCGCCGTCGAACGGTGAGCGTTGCTCGGCGCTGGCGGACGCGGGCATGTGCCCACCGTACAGCCTCGTGATCGCTTACCTCCGTCAACCGCTCCTCCGATGGGACGCCTGGTGCCGACCAGAGGTCTGGCCACAGGGTGCTCCCTCAAGTGGGGCCGGTCAGCACGTCGAGATCATCGTCGATGACGATCAGCGTCCGGCCACGATCGACGAGGGGGCGTCCATCAGGTGAACGAGCTTGTCGACGTGGTCCATGTGCAGCCCCGTGGTCGGCTCGTCGAGGACCAGCACACACATGCCCTGCGGATCATTGAACGAGACCATGCTCGAATGGCCGACGTGCGGTTCGCCGATGCGGCTGTAGATCAGCCGCAGCATCGAGTACGCGTCAGTCGCCGTGCCGACGGTCGAGCGGGAGTTGGCACCCTTGCGTTCCGGGTTGACGAGAATCGCGGCGCTCAAGTTGCGGAGCGTGTCGACGTCAGGCCGGCCGACGTTGGGCATCAACGACTGCCCGGACGTGGTTTAGGTCTCGTTGATCAGCCGCTGGGACTCCTCCGCAAGCGTGCCGAACACCAACGAGGACTTGCCCGATCCGGACACCCGGTGAAGACGGTGATCGCCCGCTTCGCGATGTCCACCGAGACGTCACGAAGGGTTGTTCTCGCACGCCCCGGACTTCGATGTGGTCCAGATCCGCCGTCGTGCGACCGTACCGAGTGCGGAGCTCTGACGGCGTCAAGACCCGCCCAGGAGTCAGGTCCGGCCGGATCGAGGACGCCCCGACAACGCCCCGCGCGAGGGTTGGCATCCTCATCCCGATGTCCGCGCGCTCCGCGTTCCTGTTTCTTCTCGCCGCCTTCCTATGGGGGATCCCGTATCTGCTGGTTGAGCTGACAGTCGGACTGGTGTCGCCGGCCTTCGTGGTGTTCGCCCGCTCGGCGCTGGGTGCGTGCGTTCTCGTGCCGTTCGTACTGCGCGGCGGTCGCTTGGCCGTCCTGCGCGGGCGGGCACGGCAGGTGCTGTGCTCGCGCTTCTCGACCTCGCCGCCCCCGCGATGCTGATCACCGTGGGACTCGCGACGGTGCCCTCATCGCTGGCAGGGCCCCTGGTCGCGTCGGTGCCGATCATGGTCGCGGCGCTCGCACTGCGCTACGCGCCGGGCGAGCGTGTCGCCGGCGTGCGACTGGTCGGGCTGATCATCGGGTTAGGCGGTGTGGCTCTGCTGCTCGGCGCCGAGGTGGCGGGCGACGCCCGCGCGCTCGCCGGTGGGCTGCTCGTCTTGTCGGGGGCGCTGTTCTACGCCGGCGGCGCGCTGTACTCCCAGCGGCGCTTCACCGATCTGCCGCCTCTCGTCGTCGTGGCCGGGACGCTTCTGGGCTGCGCGGTCCTGAGTGCGATCCCCGCCGCCCTGGACCCTCCGCGCTCGCTGCCCTCCGCCACCGTCCTCGGGGCGCTCGCGCTTCTGGGCGCCGGCTTTACCGGCTTGGGCTACGTCGCCTTCTACTCGCTCGTCTCTGACCCGGGCGCGGCGCGCGCTTCCCTGGTCACCTGCCTCGCCCCCGCCGTCTCGGTGGCAGGTGGCGTCTTCGTACTCGGCGAGCCGCTGACAGCGGGCATCGTCGCCGGTTTGCTCCTTGTGCTCGCAGGGTCTTGGCTGTCAGGCCGCCGCCCGCCCGCCGCCCCGGCCGGCGGCCACCTCGAATCGCCCGGGCCGGCCGACACACCCCTCCGTCGCGCCCGGCTCGATGCGCCGGCAGACCGCTCCACCGCCCCTCTGAGGCAGAAGCAGGTGACCTGGCTTCGTGCGCGTTGACCGCCGTGAGCTGGCGGCCATCTTCGTGGGTGGCATGATCGGCGCCTTGGCTCGGGCTGAGCTCGTCGAAGTCGTGCCGGGCAATACCGGCCGGTGGCCGTGGGCGACGTTCCTGGCGAATGTCGTCGGCGCGTTCGCTCTCGGGTACTTCACGACCCGCCTGCAGGAGCGCCTGCCGCTGTCCTCCTACCGGCGTCCCCTGCTGGGCACCGGGTTCTGTGGTGCGCTGACGACATTCTCGACCATGCAGTTAGAGCTGCTGCAGATGCTCGACCAGCAGCGGTTGGGTCTCGCGGCGGCCTACGCGCTGGTCAGCATCATCGCCGGCTTCCTGGCCGTGGCGCTGGCCACCAACCTCGTGCGTCGCGCGCGGATTGTCCTTTGAGCCTCTCGGTGGCGGTCGGGATCGGGATGGCGGGAGGCTTCGGTGCGGTCCTTCGCTTCTGGCTCGACGGCACGGTCGCCCGGCGGCTGGGCCGCGACTTTCCTTACGGAACGCTCGTGGTCAACATCACCGGTGCGTTCGCCCTCGGGGCGCTGGTCGGCGCCGCTTTGGGCGCGGACGCTCTCCGCGTCGCTGGGACCGGCCTGGTCGGGGCGTTCACCACCTTCAGCACCTGGGCGCTCGAGAGCCACCGCCTCGGCGAGGACGGGCAGCTAGGCCTCAGCGCACTCAACTTCGCCGTCAGCCTTGCCCTTGGCGTCGTGGCGACATGGCTCGGTCGAGAGCTGGGAATGGCCCTGTGAACGAGGACTGCCTGAAGCTGACCACCTACTTCGGCGAACGGGACCGCGTCAACGGCGGCTTTGTCGCCGACGCATTCACCGCGATCTACGCGCGTCACGCGCTGCAGACCAGCTTGGTCATGCGGGGCGTCGAAGGCTTCGGCGCCAAGCAGCGGTTGCACACCGACCGGCTGCTGACGCTCTCGGAAGATCTGCCGCTGGTATCGGTCGCAGTCGACACCCGGGCACGAATCGAGGCGGCACTTGACGACATCAACCGGGTGAGGTTCAGCGGGCTGGTGACCCTCGAAAGGGCCCGATTGCTGACCGCTCGCTTCGAGGCCGTCAAGCTGCCTTCGGAACCGCACGAGGCGACCAAGCTCACGGTGTACGTGGGGCGACAGGAGCGCGTCGGGAGCACTCGGGCCTACGAAGCGATCGTACGTCTGCTGCAGCGGCGGGGAGTCGCCGGGGCAACCGTCCTGCTCGGCGTCGACGGCACGGCTGACGGCATTCGCCAGCGCGCGAGATTCTTCGGCGCGAACGCGCAGGTCCCGCTCATGGTCATCGCCGTTGGCGACAGCCGACGGATCGAGACACTGCTGCCCGAACTCGCGCAGATGCTCGACCAACCGCTCCTGACCTTGGAACGGGTGAGGGTGTGCAAACGCGACGGCCAGCGGCTGTGCGAGCCGCGAGACCTGCCTCAGACCGACCCCGGCGGCCTCGGGATCTGGCAGAAGCTGATGGTCTACACGGGCGAGCAGTCCCGCCACGGTGCCCACCCGCTGCACCACCAGCTGATCCGGGCGCTGCGCGAAGCCGGCGCAGCCGGTGCGACGTGTCTGCGAGGGATCTGGGGCTTCCACGGCGACCACGCACCTCACGGCGACTTCTTCTGGCAGCTCCGTCGCCGCGTCCCGATCGTCACCGTCGTCATCGACACCCCCGAGCGCATACGGGAATGGTTCGCGCTCGTCGACGGGCTCACCGACGAAACCGGCCTCGTCACCAGCGAGATGATCCCTGCCTTCCGCACCGCGGGGCTCGGGACGAGCCGGGGCGGACTGGAGCTGTCTGGACTCTAGGCTGGGTACCGTGCCGGTCTGGCAATGGCTCACCGTCGCACTCGTGGGCGTGACGAGCATCTACCTCGTGGCCGTCCTCGCCCTCGTGGCGGCTGGACGGCGAACCGACGCTCGAGCGCTCGCCGGATTCGTCCCCGATTGCCTTGTCCTCTTCAAACGCATGCTCGGCGATCCTCGCGTCTCGCGGTGGCAGAAGGCCCTTCTCATCGGCCTGATGGCCTACCTCGCGATGCCCATCGATCTCGTGCCCGACTTCATTCCGGTGGTCGGTCAGCTCGACGACGCCATCGTCGTCGCCCTCGTGCTCCGCCACGTCCTTCGCGCGTCGGGCGAATCGCTCCTGCAAGAACACTGGCCGGGACCGGCCAGATCCTTACAGATCATTCGCCGCCTGGCCCACGGCTCGGGACTGGGCCCCGACGACGCCGGCGTGGGCCACGTCGTCGGTGCCGATCAGCTCGGCGACGAGCACGCTCGCCCCGAAGACGAATGCCACGGCGGCGATGCTTCCCACGAGGCGAGGCGAGGGCCCGCCGTGGATGCCGGTCGCGTGCACGACGGCGTGACCCCTGCCGCGCGCGATCAGCCAGCGGTTGACCGGCAGCGCGAAGGTTCCGGCGACGGCCAGGGCGAACGAGAGCGAGCCCCAGAACAGGACATCACCTAGGCCGGCTTCCATCGCGCCCGGGACCACGAGCATGATCCCGTTGTCGACGATCTCCATGACCGCGATGCTCAAGGTGTCAGACGCCAGGGCGATCGGAACGACCACGCTCAGTGCCAGGCCGGCGCGTAGCAGCGGCAGGCTGGTCAGCCCATAGCCGAACAGGAAGGCCAGCGCGACCGAGAGCACGATGGTTCCCAGATCCGGGAATCCGAGCGCGGTGCCGATGATCATGCCGAGCACCTCGCCGATCGCGCAGCCGGTCAGGCAGTGCAGCGTCGCGCTGAGCGCCACACCGGTCAGCTCCCTGCCGGAAGTCGGCATCTCGTGGTGCTGGTGTTCCTCCGCAGCAGTTGCCGCGCGGGACATCAGGCGAACTCCTCCGCGTGGCGGGTGGGCGCGATCGCGGTCGGCTCGACGCTCGCGGGCTTCGAGCGATGCGCGGAGCGGAAGCGTCGCAGACGCAGTGCGTTCGCGACGACCGAGACGCTCGAGAGCGCCATCGCCAGCCCCGCCAGGACCGGGTTGAGCAGGCCGGCGGCGGCGAGCGGGAGGGCGGCGACGTTGTACCCGAATGCCCAGGCGAGGTTCTGCTTGATCGTGCGGAGTGTCGCCCGGCTCAACCGGATGGCGTCGGCCGCCGCCCGCAGGTCGCCGGAGACCAGGGTCAGGTCGGAGGCCTCTATCGCCACGTCGGTGCCCGTGCCGATCGCGAGGCCGAGATCGGCTTGCGCGAGCGCAGGCGCGTCGTTGACGCCATCGCCGACCATCGCCACGACCCGGCCCTCGCCTTGCAGGCGACGGACGATGTCGGCCTTGTCGGCCGGTAGGACCTCGGCGATGACCTCCTC
>JACCYI010000337.1 GCA_013696535.1 Solirubrobacterales bacterium | reverse complement strand
GGACAGGGTCCCGGCCCCGAGCACGGCGAGGAAGCCGATCGGGATCAGCATGTAGATGAACACGCCGTAGGAGCCCTCGAGGGTCAGCGCGATCTTGCCGTCGCGCTCCGGGTCCTTGGTCTCGCCGATGTAGCAGGCCGCGGCCTCCATGGCGATGACGTTCCAGGTGAGCAGGAAGGCGTACCCGGCGTAGACGGTGAACCAGCCGTGACCGTCCAGGCCGGTGAAGAACCCGCTGCCGTCGAGCTGGGTAAAGCTCGACAGCTGGCCCCAGTCGGCCTTGCCGGAGAAGATGAAGGCGACCGCCAGGAACGTGAGCGGGACCATCGAGATGATGCCGAGCACGGTCGCGAAGCCGGCGCCGATGCGGATGCCCAGGTAGGCGGGGACGAAGAACAACAGGATGCCGACGACCGCGATGGCGAGCGTCCACCAGGCGATGAACGTGTTGATCGGCGTGAAGCCCGCGGAGGTGTCCAGGCCGAAGCGGTCGGCGATGTAGAACGACGCCAGGATCATGTTCAGCGGGGCCACCGGGAACCACCCAAGCCAGTACATCCAGGAGGTCAACCCGTTGATGTGCTTGGCCGCCCGAGGCAGCCGCTCGCGATAGGCCGGGTAGGCGTAGGACGGGGCCCCGCCCGTGCGCTCCGGCATCATCGCCGACAGCTCGGCGAGCAGCAGGCACAGGAGGTAGCCCATGATCGTGATCGCGACGATCAGGGGGATCGAGGCGGCCCCGAGGGTCGTGACCATGACGGGGGCGATGCCCGTCACGAGGATCGTCCCGGCCAGGCCGATGACGAACGCGCCCCACCAGTTGATCTCCCTGGTCAGCCCGCCCCCCGCGTACTCCAGCTCGTCGCCGTGCGGGTCGTGCCCAGCTGATACGGACATCCAAGCGCTCCAAGGATCGGGGACGGAAGCTCTCTACAGCGGCCCGGTGACCCAGGTCAAGCTCGGAGCTGCGCGCGGAGCGGCCCCCGCGCGATTGTGGCGGCTGTGCACACCCGGACACGTAAGGAGATGGCTGGCACACACATTGCCTGGCGCGTTGGCACGCGGATATACGTGGTGGGCTGCCCCCGCGCCCGACGACCGTCGCCGCGCCCTGTCGGATGAGGAGATCCCGATGACCCCACCGGACACGTCCGATAGCGCCGGCGCCCAGGCGCCGTTCACCCCGCCGGCGAGCCTGGACGACGTCCGCGCCCACCTCCGCGCCAACGAGGTCGAGTTCCTGTTCGCCCAGTTCGTCGACATGCACGGCAAGCCGAACGCCAAGCTCGTGCCGACGACCCATCTCGACGACCTGATGACCGACGGAGCCGGCTTCGCCGGCTTCGCTGCCGGCGAGATCGGCCAGCGGCCGAACGACGCCGACATCGTCGCCCTCCCGGACCTGCGCAGCTTCACGCCGCTGCCCTGGCGCCCGGAGATCGCCCGCTTCGCCTGCGACCTGCACGTCGAGGGCCGCGAGTGGCCGTTCTGCCCGCGCACGATCCTGCGCCGCCAGCTCGAGCGCGCCGCGGCGCTCGGCCTGGAGTTCAAGATCGGCGCCGAGCTCGAGTACTTCCTCGTCCGCCGGCAGGAGGACGGGAGCATCGTGGTCGCTGACCCCCTCGACACGCTCCAGCAGCCCTGCTACGACATGCGGGCCCTCACCCGCAACTTCGACTTCGTCGCCCAGGTGGCACGCAACATCGACGCGCTGGGCTGGGACAACTACGCCACCGACCACGAGGATGCCAACGGCCAGTTCGAGCAGAACTGGGACTACGCCGAGGCGCTGACCACGTGCGATCGCGCGATCTTCTTTCGCTACATGGTCGAGTCGATGGCGCAGGAGCGCGGCATGATCGCGACGTTCATGCCCAAGCCGTTCGCCCACTTGACGGGCAACGGCTGCCACTTCCACATGAGCCTGTGGAAGGACGGCGAGAACGTCTTTGCAGCCGCGCCGGGCGCCGACGCCCGCGGACTGGGCCTCTCCGAGACGGGCTATCAGTTCGTGGCCGGCCTCAAGGCCCATGCGAAGGCCTACATCGCCCTCACCGCTCCGACGGTGACCTCCTACAAGCGGCTGGTCATCGGGTCGCGCAGCGGCTCGGCGTGGGCTCCCGTGTACATCAGCTACGGCTACAACAACCGCACGCAGATGCTGCGCATCCCGGGCCCCGGGCGCATCGAGGACCGCACGGTCGACGGCTCGTGCAACCCCTATCTCGCGGCCGCCGCCATCCTGGCCTCGGGCCTGGACGGCATCGAGCGCGGGCTGGACCCCGGCGACCCCACGAGCGATCTCAACCTTCACGAGCTCACCGCGCCGGAGCGGGAGGAGCTCGGGATCGAGCTGCTGCCGGGCAACCTGCTGGACGCCACCCGCGAGCTCGAGCGCGACGACGTCCTGCGCAAGGCGCTGGGCGCCAACGAGCGCGAGGACTACGTGGACTACTTCGTGCGCGTCAAGCAGCAGGAGTTCTCCGAGGCGCACGAGGAGATCACCCAGTGGGAGCTCGACCGCTACCTCCAGCTGTACTGAGGGGCGCCCACCCACCGGCCTGCGCCCCGATCCGGCCGGATAGCATGGCTGCGGAGCGGCATGACCTTCGAGGCGACTCCCGATCCGGCTGCCCCAAAGCCGGGACCCCCGAGCGTGGCGCTGGAGACCGAGACGCTCTACGCGGTCATCGGCGCGATCGCCTCGGGGCCGAACCTGGACCGGATCCTAGACGGCGTCGTCTCCGTCCTCAGCCAGGCGACGGGCAGCCACGCCTGCTTCGTCTACCTGCGCGACGGCGAGCTCCTGCGCCTGCGCGCCGCCTCGAGCCCGTTTTCGCACCTCGTCGGGCGCGTCCAGTTCGGGCTAGGAGAAGGTCTGGCCGGCTGGGTGGCGCGCAACGGCAGCCCGGCCTTCATCCCCGACGACGCGATGGCCGACCCCCGCATGAAGTTCGTCCCCGAGCTGCACGAGGAGCGCTTCCAGTCCCTCGCCGCCGTGCCGATCCCGGCGCGGTCGGGGCGCTGCATCGGCGTCGTCGTCCTGCACACCGTCGCGCCGCACGAGTTCGACGAGGGCGTGCTCACGCTGGTGGGTCACACCGCGTCGCTCGTGGCCGGCGCCATCGAGAACGCCCAGCTCTACGAGGACAGCCGCCGGCGCGTCCGCTCGCTGACGATGCTCTCGACCCTCTCCCAGCAGATCGCCGCCGTCACGGGGCGCGAGGAGCTGGGCGTGGTGGTCAGCGGCGGCGTGCAATCGCTGCTGGACTGCGAGCGCTGCGAGCTCTACCTCCTCGACGCGGACTCCGGGCGGTTAGAGGCCGCCGACGGGGACGGTCCGCCCGACGACCCCGCCGCGGGCGCCACGGTGCTGGTCGACCTCCTGCGC
>JACCYI010000319.1 GCA_013696535.1 Solirubrobacterales bacterium | reverse complement strand
CATCTACATCGCCTGCATCACGCTCGGTCTGATCGTGGTGGTCCTGCACTTCCTCGACGTTCCCCGCCGTCACCACCCCGTGCTGATGGGCGCGCTCCTGGCCGCGAGCTTCGCCACCAAGGAGTCGACCTTCATCACCGTGTTCGTCGCGGGTACCTTTCTCGGGCCGCTCGCGCTGTGGCAAGCCCGCCGCGACGGTTGGCGCAGAGCACCCCTCCTGCGCTCTGTCATGTCGCTCGGGTGGCGGCCCTGGGCCTGGGGGGCGGCCGCCTTCTGGTTCGTGTTCGCGCTGCTCTTCACCGTCTTCTTCACCAACCCGAGCGGCTTGTGGGACGGCATCCACGACGGCCTCGCGTACTGGCTGGGCCAGCAGCCCGTCGCCCGCGGCGGCGAGCCGGTGGGCTTCTACGCGTTCCTGCTCCTCGGGGAGGAGTGGCCCGTGCTCGGCCTCGCGGCGGTCGGGATCGCGGCCATCGTGCGGTCGCGGAGCGTCGGGGGTTGGCTGATCGTCTGGATGTTCGCGCTGTCCCTCGGTGTCTACTCATGGGCCAGCGAGAAGTTCGCCTGGCTGCTGCTGCATCCGCTGCTTCCCCTCATCCTGCTCGCGGGCATCGGCGCGCAGGCGCTGTGGGCCGCCCGGGACCGAGCCGCGGGGCGGGTGGGCCTCGTCATGGCGGTGCTCGGCGCTCTCTACGTCGGATACGCCTCCTACACGGTCAACGCGGTCAACTCGGCCGACCCCCGCGAGCTGCTCGTCTCGACCCAGTCCTCGACGCAGGTGGCGGACGTCCGAGACGAGGTGCGAGAACTCGCCCGGCGGGCGGACGGGAAGCTCACCGTGACCGTCGACGCCGCCGAAGGGGCGACCTTTCCCTGGGCGTGGTACTTCCGCGACCTGCCGGTGGGCTACCTGGACTTGGCGCAGGCGTCCGCCGGGCCACCGCAGGCCCAGGTGCTCATCCTCACCGAGGCGGCCCGGCTGCGGATGCTGCCCGAGCTCGCCGCGTACGAGGGGCGGCGCTTTGACTTCCGCGTATGGTGGATCAAGGACTACGTCGCGGGCCTGGCGCCCGCCAACTGGCTGCCGTGGATGACCGATCGCACTCCCTGGAACCCGACGGGCGGCATGGCCGAGTGGCTCTACATCCGCCGCGACACGGCCGCGTAGAGCCGCCACACGATGGTGCCGTCACGCTCGAACACACGGCGTCCCAGCTCGTCGAACCCCGCGAAGCCGCTCTCGCCGTGGTCTGCGCGCTCGAGCGGACCGGCGATCACGTGGGTCACGCCGTAGCGCCGCAGCAGGGCGCGGACGGCGTTGGGGTCAGTGCCGCGATACATACGCGCGACGTCATCCCGTCGCGCGCCGGCGTCATGACCCCACTGGAGCTCGTGACCGGCCCAGCCGAGCACCGCCGCGCGGCCGGAGAAGGTCGAGATCCGCGTGTACCCGAGCTCTGAGTAGTCGGGGCCGACAGCTTCGAGCACGACGGCGTCGGGATCGGAGTTCTGCCGCAGCCAGGTGATCGCCGCGACGTCGCCGGGAGCCAGCCAGCGCATTCCGTCAAGACGCGGGCCGTTCGAGAATGCCGCCTTGCGGGCGTAGGAGCCCGCCACGGGATAGATCGCGGTGAGACCCACGAGCAGGAGCGTGGCGGGTACCCACACTGCGAGCGGCAGCCGGCCTCGCGCAAGCGTCAGAGCACAGGCGGCTGCCACGGCGAGCAGGATCCACGCTTCGTAGCTGAGCTTGAAGACCGTGTTCATCCGGTACAGGTCTGACCCGTCGAACCCGTCTCGCACGTAGACGATCTCTGCGAGCGCCACGCACGCAACACCGCCCACCGCGAGCAACCAGAAGAAGCGCTCCACGGCCGCTCGACACACCCAGGCGTCCCGCCGGCGCTGCGCCCCGGCCGCCAGAAGGATCAACCCGAAGACCCCCAGGATCAGCGCCTGATCACGAGCGAAGAGCAGCGGGGATCGGCGCTCGGAGACCAGGCCGAAGCCGCCGGTGCTCGGTTCGAAGGTGAGCCAGAACGGCAGGACGGCCAGCACGGACACCGCAAGCATCCCGACCGACCAGCCCGCCGCACGGCTCATCGAGCTCCCCGGTTCGCGAAGCGACATGAGGCAGGCGAGCACCACGAGACCTGCCACTACGGGATACGACCATGCGTTGATCGCGTACAGCACGCCGACGGCGATCCCGGCGGGAAGCACGTCGGCCCAGCGCGGGCCCGCCATCGCGACCTGCAACCCGAACGCCAGGGCCAGCAACGTGAACGGGATGGCGAGCACGTGGGCATGGAGGTCTCCGAGCACGAAGGAGAACGCCGGGAACTCCGTGATGGCGTCCGGAACCACCCGCGAAGCCCCGAACCAGTCGTAGCTCGCGAGCGGACCGCCGTCGACGATCAGCTTGCGCGCGCCCTCCAGGTTTCCGGCGACGCACACGAACCCGGCGGCCAGGAGGCCGGCCAGCACCGGCCGGCGCCCATTCGCCGCGGCGGTCAGCGCACTTGCGAGCCCGAAGGCCGCTACTGCCGAGAGCGCGAAGAGGAGCGCCAGCGAGAGGTTGTAGCCGACGCTCGGCTCCACTCCGGTGAGCCGGATCCCGAAGGCCATGAGGTAGTGGCCCAGCCAGTAGTAGTTCAGGTCCTCGCCGGCGAGCCAGGGATCGTGCGGCGGAAAGGAGGAGCTGGCGTTCACGGCATTCAGGAAGGCCATGTCCATCGGCTTCTCGGTGCCGCGCACCTCGGGCGAGTAGGCGTTCAGGAGCGCGGCGCCCAGGAACGCGACGGCGAAGGTCACTTCCGCGGCGACGAGCAGCCGACCCTCGAGTCCACCGGCCAACGAGAACCTTCGTGGCCGGCGTCGCCGCAACGCCAGGCCGCCGACGACGAGCAGCCCGACTCCGGCCCAGGCCGACACGCTCCCGTAGGGCACCAGATGAAAACTCACCAGCAGCCACAGTGGGTAAGCCGCGGCCAGCAGCCCGAGCGGCTTTGCGAAGGCGAGGCCCGCGCCGGGAAGACGCCCGAGCACGAGCGCCGTCATGGGCAGCGCCGCCAGGCCCAGAAGCTCCGACAGGGCCAGGAACCGCAGGGCCTCGGACACGATTTGAGGCTACTGCGGACTCGCGTAGACTCGCCGCCACATGGCCGATACCTATGACGCTCTCGCCGGCCTGCCCCTCGAAATCGAGGAGTACGCGCTCGAGGGGCACGCGTTGACCGTCTCGAGCGGCTTCGAGCGGCTAACGACCCTCATCCGGCTCCGCGGAGACGGCGAGGAGGGCATCGGCGAGGACGTCACCTATGACGCCGACGACCAACGCCGCCAGCAGGACCTGGGCCCGGTGCTGGCGCTCGGCGGGAGGTGGACGCTTGCCTCCTTCGCGGCTCACGTGGCTGGGCTCGATCTCTTCCCGGGCGGCGCCCCCGAGCAGCCCGCCTTCCTCCTCTACAGGCGATGGGCGTTCGAGAGCGCGGCGCTCGACCTCGCGCTGCGCCAGGCCGGCACCTCACTCGCCGAGGCTGTCGGCCGCGAGCCGCGCCCTATCAGCTTCGTGGTCTCCTCGCGCATGGG
>JACCYI010000295.1 GCA_013696535.1 Solirubrobacterales bacterium | reverse complement strand
GTGCCGGCGTGAGCGCGATTGACGCCACGGTCGCGCCCGCCGCCCGGACCCGGCGCTGGCAGCGCCCGTCGATGGACCGCGTGACGCTCGGCGGTCGTCTCGGACTCGGACTGCTCGGTCTGCTCGTCCTGCTCGCCGCCGCCGCGCCGCTGATCGCCGCCGACCCGACCGCTCCGGTGGCCGCGCCGTTCGCGGGGCCGACCTCCGGCCTGTGGCTCGGCGCCGACGACATCGGGCAGGACGTGTTCGCGCGCATCCTGTTCGGGTTGCGCACGAGCCTGCTGGCCGCCGTCGTCGTGATCGTCTCCGGCGTGCTGATCGGTGGCGCGATCGGTCTCGTGGCGGGAACCCGCGGGGGCTGGGTCGACGCGGTGCTTATGCGCCTGACCGACGTCTTCCTCGCGCTGCCCGGCCCGATCCTCGCCATCGCCATCGTGGCCGCCCTCGGGCCCAGCCTCAGGAACACCGTGCTGGCGGTCGCGCTCGTGTGGTGGCCGTGGTACGCGCGGCTGATGCGAAACGAGGTGCGCGCGCTGGTCGTGCGGCCGCACATCGACGCCGCTCGTCTCGCCGGGACCTCGACGACCCGGATCATGCTGCGTCACATCCTCCCGGGCACGTTGCCGCCGATCGTGGTGGCAGCCAGCCTCGACGTCCAAGTGCTGGTGCTCGTGCTCGCGGGCCTGTCCTTCCTCGGCCTGGGATCACCCCCGCCGGCGCCGGAGCTGGGCGCGATGGCCGCGCGCGGCGCGGACTACCTGGTGGGCAACCCGCTCATCCCCCTGGCCCCGGGGGTGGCGGTGTTCCTGGTGGCGTTCGCCGCCAACCTTGCCGGGGATGCCGTTCGCGACCTGATGGGCCGCCGACCTTGACCGTCGTCTGCAACAAGGAGAGAAGAATGAAGACGCGAGCGTCCCTGGTGGTTGTAGCGGTGACGGCGGGCCTGGCCCTCGCCGGATGTGGCGGCGCGGCATCGTCCGACAAGACGGCGAAGGTCGACCCGGCGGTGCAGCGCGTCCTGCGGCTGGCGTTCTTCTCCGACATGGCGACCGCCGATCCGAACGTGTTCTACGACATCGAGGGCGACGCCATCTCCCAGTCGGTCTACGACGGGCTCCTGCGCTACAGGGCTGGCACCACCGAGCTCGAGGGCGCGCTCGCCGAGAGCTGGAAGGTCTCCGGCGACCGGCGGACCTACACCTTCGCCCTGCGCGACGCGAAGTTCAGCGACGGAAGCCCCGTCACCTCCGATGCGGTTCAGAAGAGCTTCGAGCGGCTGACGAAGGTCGACCAGGGTCCCGCCTACATGCTCGCCGACGTCAAGCGGTACGTCACGCCCGATCCGCGGACCTTCGTGGTCGAGCTCAAGCAGCCTGTCGCCTCCTTCGCCGACCTCATGGCCTCCGTCTGGGGCCCGAAGGTCATCAACCCCTCGGTGCTCGACAAGTACTCGAAGGACCAGGCCCAGAAGCACCTCAAGACCAACGCCGCCGGCACCGGGCCGTTCATGCTCACCAGCTGGCGGCCGGGCAAGGGCTACACGCTGAAGCGCAACCCGAACTACTGGGGCAAGGAGCCGTACTTCGAGCGGGTCGAGATCGCCGTCAAGCCCGACGTGTCGTCGCAGCTCCTCGAACTGCAGCGCGGAGACCTCGACGGCGTCCTGCACGGCGTCCCGCTCTCGAGCGTGCAGTCTCTGAAGGGCAAGGGCGGTCTGAAGGTCGAGCGCTTCGATTCGCTGGGCACGGTCACGCTGGCGATCAACCAGGACCGCCCGGAGCTCAAGGACCGTGCGGTGCGCGAGGCGCTCGTGCGCGCCCTGGACGTCCCGACGCTCGTCCGCAACGTGTGGGGCGAGTCGGCGACTGCGATGAAAAGCGCGTACCCGCAGCCGCTCCTGCCCTCGGGCGCGGCGCCGATCAGCTACCCGTACGACCAGGCCGCGATCAAGGCCGCCATCCCGAAGGGCACCAAGGTCGAAGTGGTCTATAGCCCCGATTCCAGCGGGGTCCAGCGTCGCTTCGCCGACCTGATGCGCCAGCAGCTCGGCAAGGTCGGGGTCACGGTGTCGCCCCGCCAGGCGGAGCTGTCGGCGGTGTTCGCCTACCGCGACAACACGGCGAAGGCGCCGGACTTCTACATCTCGACGCCGACGCCCGATGCGGCGACGCCCGATGCCTGGGCGCGGATCGTGTGGCACAGCGGGGGTGGGTTGAACTTCTTCAACTACGCCAACAAGCAGGTGGACGCGAAGATGGACCAGGCGGTCAAGGAGCCCGACGAGGCCCGCGCGAAGGCCCTGTACGCCGAAGCCGGAACCATGGCGGTGTCGGAGTTCGGCGAGGCGCCGATCGCACAGGTCAAGGACACGATGGTGCTGCGCGGCGACCTGACCGGTGTCGAGCACGTGCCGGCGTACCCCTGGACGCTGAACCTCGGTGAGCTGGGTCGCAAGTAGATGGCGCGGTTCCTGATCATCCGCGGGCTCGGTGCGGTGGGGGTGCTGTTCGCCCTCGTCACGCTCGTGTTCCTGTTGCAGTCCGTAGTGCCGGGCGACCCGGTCCGCGCGCGGGTCGGGGCCAACGCGACGGACGAGGCGGTCGCGCGCGAGCGTAACCGCCTCGGGCTCGACCGGCCGCTCCCGGCCCAGTACGTGTCCTACGTGGCGGACGCGACGCGCGGGGACCTCGGCGAGTCCATCCGGACCAGCCGCTCGGTTAGCCGGGACGTTCGCGAGTTCCTGCCCGCGACCCTGGAGCTGGCCGGGTTCGCGTTGATCCTGGCGGTGGTGCTGGGCGGGCTGCTCGGGATCACGGCCGCCACGGCCCGGCGCGGATCGGGCGTGGTCAAGACGGTGTTCCTCGGAGGTGCCTCCGCGCCGACGTTCCTGCTGGGGTTCCTGTTGATCTACGTGTTCTACCTGCAGCTGGGCTGGCTCCCCGCTTCCGGTCAGAGCTCGCAGAGCACCGCGCCGACGGGCCCGACGCACCTGCTGATCCTCGACGGGTTGCTCGCGGGCCGGCCGTCGGTCACGGTGGACGCGCTCCAGCACATCCTGCTGCCGGCGATCTCGCTCGCCCTCCTGCCGGCGGTGGCGATCGGCCGCGTGCTCCGGTCCTCGCTCATTGAGGTGCTCGAGGCCGACTACATCCGGACCGCGCGCTCCAAGGGCCTACGGGAGCGCAAGATCCTGCTCCGGCATGCGCTCCGCAACGCGATGTCGGCGCCGCTGACCATGACCGGCCTGCAGTTCGGCCTGATGCTCGGCGGCGTCGTGGTGATCGAGACCATCTTCGCATGGCCGGGCATCGGCCTCTACACCGACCAGTCGATCGCCGCGGGCGACCTGCCTGCAATCGCGGGCGTGACCATGGTGCTGGCGGCGGTCTACGTGCTCGTGAGCCTGCTCGTCGACCTCGCGCAGGCCATCGTCGACCCCCGCATCCAACTTTGACTTCGAAGAACGAGGACACATCGATGACACCGCCCACCCGACGGATGCTGCTCGCCGGCGAGACGTGGCTGAGCTACGGGATCCACCAGAAGGGGTTCAGCGCCTACACGACCGGCGGGTACGAGGAGGGGCAGACCGAGTGGGTCGCCGCCCTGCAATCCCAAGGCTGGGCGGTCGACCACATCCCCAACCACCTGGCGACCGAGGACTTCCCCTGGACCGCCGAGGATCTCGAGCCCTACGACGTCGTGGTGCTCAGCGACATCGGCGCCGACACGCTGCACCTGCACCCCGACACCTTCGTGCACGGCCAGAGAACCCCCGACCGGCTGGCCGGGATCGCGGAGTACGTCGAGGGGGGCGGCGGCTTCCTGATGGTGGGCGGCTACATGTCCTTCTCGGGCTTCGAGGGCAAGGCCCGGTTCCATGGCACGGCGATCGAGGACATCCTGCCCGTGCGGATGCTCGGGTACGACGACCGGGTCGAGGCTCCCGCCGGGGTGACGCCCGAGGTCCAGGCGCCGGAGCACCCGATCCTCGCCGGCACCCCGGCCGACTGGCCGTACTTCCTCGGCTACAACCGCCTGGTCGCCGACGGCGGCGAGACCGTCCTCTCGTTCGGCCGGGATCCGCTACTCGTCGTCGACGGCCACGGCAGCGGCCGCACCGCGGCGTTCGCCTCGGACTGCTCGCCGCACTGGGGCAGCCCGGAGTTCATGGCGTGGACCGGCTACGCCCTGTTCTGGGACGGCCTGCTCCGCTGGCTCGCGGGCTCGGAGGCCCCGGCCGCGCAATGAACCCCTCCGGGGCTCCGCGCATCGTGGTGGTCGGCTCCGTGATGGTCGACCTGATCGCCTACGCCGACCCGCTCCCGGCGGTCGGGCAGACCGTCGTGGGCTCCGCCTTCCACATCGGGTGCGGGGGCAAGGGCGCCAACCAGGCGGTCACCGCACGCCGGCTCGGTGCCGACGTGGTCTTCGTCGGGCGCGTGGGCGGCGACGTGTTCGGCGAGATGAGCATCGAGAACTTCCGGGAGCAGGGGGTGGACGCCAGCCGCGTGCAGGCTTTGGAGGGCGAGTCCACCGGGGTGGCGCCAATCTGGGTGGAAGCCGACGGCAGCAACCGAATCATCATCGTCCCGGGCGCCAACGACTCGCTGTCCGCGCAGGATGCGGTGGCGGAGCTCGACGAGCTGACCGAGGCCGACTGTCTCGTCTGCCAGCTCGAGGTCCCGCTCGCGACCGTGGCCGCGGCGCTCGCCGTCGGCGCGCGCCTGGGGGCGACCAAGATCCTCAACCCCGCGCCGGCCACCCCGGAATGCGTGTCGTTGTTCGGGGCGGCGGACTGGGTCGTGCCCAACGAGCACGAGTTCGCGCTGCTGTGGGGCACCGAGCCGACGGACGAGGCGATTCTCGCCGCGGCCGCGGCATGGGGCTGCGGCCTCATCGTCACCCTCGGCGCGGAAGGCGCCGCGGCGACGGTCGGAGGCGAGGTCGTGCGCAGCCGTCCGCCGAGCGTGGTGGTCGCCGACACGACCGGCGCCGGCGACGCGTTCGTCGGCGGCTTGGCCTACGCCCTGGGCCTCGGCCTCACGATCGCCGCCGCGATCGACTTCGGCAACCGCTGCGGCGCGCTGAGCACCCAGGCGCTCGGCACCCAGACCTCGTTCCCCACCCGCGAGGCGCTCGAGCGGGCGTCGGACCTCCAACCGTTGTGATGCCCGTATGACCACGGTGAGCCGGAATCGCATCCACGTCGACCGCGTCGTCGTCGACGAGCGGGCGGCCGCGCTCGCGAAGCGCTCCATCAAGGGCGCCGCGAAGGCGCAGGG